>NZ_CP030287.1:7373828-7448836 GCF_003287935.1 Streptomyces sp. ICC1 | reverse complement strand
TAGATCGTCGGCAGCGTCAGATAGTTGTGAGCGACAGGGTGGACCCACGCGTGCCCCGCGGGCCGCACCTCGAATGGACCGTGGTCGAAAGCGACATCGGCCCCCTGCTCCTGGCCGCGACCCCGGAAGGCCTGGTCAAGGTCGAGTTCCACGCCGGGCCGGACCGGGCCGAGAAGATGATCGGCGCACTGGTCTCCCGGCTCGGAGCCGACGCCTGGCGCCCGCCGCCGGGCGGAGAGGTCCTGCTGGCCGAGCCGGTGCGCCAGCTGACCGCGTACTTCGCCGGCACCCTGCGCCGCTTCGAGCTGCCGCTGGACTGGCGGCTCAGTTCCGGCTTCAACCGCCAGGTCCTGCTGGAGCTCGACCGCTCCGTGCCCTACGGGGCGGTCGTGGGGTACGGGGAGCTGGCCGCCCGGGCCGGGCAGCCCGGTGCGGCCCAGGCCGTCGGCAACGCGATGGGCTCGAACCCGCTTCCGCTGGTGGTGGCCTGCCACCGGGTCGTGGAGAACGACGGGGGCATCGGCGGATTCGGCGGCGGCGTCGAGACCAAGCGCCTGCTCCTCGCCCTGGAGGGCGTACTTCCGCGGCCGCTGTTCTGAGCGGGGCCCGCGCCGTGCTCCGCGCGGGCCCCCGCGCGCTCCCGGCAATCCGGTTCCGTCCGCCCGGCCGGGGGTGCGAAACTGCCGCGGTGACCACTCCCCCCGCCGCGCCCGCAGCCCCTCCGCACCCGTGTCAGGGGTGTACCGCGTGAGCACCGCGCCCCGCACCGACCGGCCGGCCGTGCCGGTCACCCCCGCCGACCTGCCCCGGTTGCGGCGCCGCACCTCCGGAGTGCTGATCGCCGGCCAGATCCTCGGCGGCATCGGCGTCCCCATCAGCATCGCGCTGGCCCCGGTGCTGGCCACCGAGGTCAGCGGCACGGAGTCGCTGTCCGGCTTCGCCTCCACCGCCGCGGTGATCGGCACCGCCGTCGTCTCGCTCCCGCTCGCCGCGCTGATGACCGCGCGCGGCCGCCGCCCCGGACTGGTCCTCGCCTACGTGATCGGCGCCGCCGGCGCGGCGCTCGTGGTCCTCGCCGCGGCGGTCAAGAGCTTCCCGCTCCTGATGCTCGGCATGGCCGCCTTCGGAGCGGCGTCCTCCGCCAACCTCCAGGCCCGCTTCGCGGCCGCGGACCTCGCCGAGCCCGACCGCCGGGCACGGGCCATCTCCATGGTCGTCTGGGCCTCCACCATCGGCGCGGTGCTCGGCCCCAACCTCTCCGCCCCCGCCAGCCGGAGCTTCGCCGGCACCTCCATACCCCAGACGGCGGGCCCCTTCGTGTGGGCCGGCGCCGTCTTCCTGCTCACCGCCGCGCTGATCGGCGTACTCCTGCGCCCGGACCCGCTGCTGACGGCCCGGGCGCTGTCCGCGCCCGAGGAGCAGACCCCCGCCGGGCGATCGCTGCGCGCCGGGTTCGCGGCCGTCAAGGCCTCCCCCAGGGCCCGGCTCGCGCTGGTCACCATCGCGGTGTCGCACACCACCATGGTCTCGATCATGGTGATGACCCCGGTCGACCTGGGGCACCACGGAGCCGGGCTCCAGCTCGTCGGGCTGGTCATCAGCGGGCACATCGCCGGCATGTTCGGCTTCTCGCCGGTGATGGGCTGGCTCGCGGACCGGATCGGCCGGCTGTCCGTGATCGGCCTGGCCGCCGGACTGCTGTCGGTCGCCGCGCTCCTCGCGGGCACGGCCGGCGGGAACCACGCGCAGAGCGCCGCCGGCCTCTTCCTGCTCGGCCTCGGCTGGTCCGCCGGCATGGTGTCCGGCTCCGCGCTGCTGACCGACTCCGTGCCCCAGCCCGCGCGTGCCGCCGTACAGGGCCTGGGCGACCTCACGATGAACACGGCCGCCGGTGTGGGCGGCGCCGCCTCCGGCCTGATCATGTCCCAGGCGGGCTACGGCTGGCTCAACGCGGTCGGCGCCGCCCTGCTGCTGCCGATGGCGGCGCTCGCGCTCTTCACCGCCCGCCGCCACCCGGTGAAGGCCGCGGACGGGGCCTGACGGGCCCGGTCGGTCAGTAGCTGATGTGGTAGGCCTTGCGGAGCGTCTCGTGGACGGTCCAGACGGTCTTGTCGCCCTCCCGCAGGACGCAGGCGGAGCCGGGCCCGACCTCGAGGGTCGCGCCGCCCTCCACCTCGATGGTGGCGCGGCCGCTGACCACCACGAACAGCTCGTCCGCCTCGGTGTCGGTGACCACGCCCGGGGTGATCTGCCAGATCCCGCGCACCTGCGAGCCGTCCGGCGCCTCCCACAGCACCTTGCCCGTCACGACGGGCGTGCCGGAGAGGATCTGCGCGGGGTCGAGGTCCTCCACTTCCAGCTCGGAGTCGGGGAGGTCCGCCACGGAGACGGCGAAGGAGGCGGGGGCGTCGCTGTGATCACTGGTGCTCATGGCCCGCCAGCCTAGTTCGGGGTCCCGCGCGCCGGGGGGAGCAGAGCGTCCAGCGCGCGCCCGCCCCACACGTCACCCTGTCGACCGGCGCCGGGCGACGAGGACGGCGGGCTCGTCGTGGAAACCGCGCGGGTCCCACCTGGTCAGGGAGGAGCACTACCCGGACAGGTTCGCGCCGGGCGGCGGCACCGCGTTTGGGGCCCCTGATCCCGTGCCAGGGATGGGGACATGTCACAGCACACAGCATCTGAGGTCACCGCCCCGGTCCCGGTCCTGTCGGACGAGGTGCGCGAGGCGCTCGCCCGCCGACGGCCCGTCGTGGCGCTGGAGTCCACGATCCTCGCCCACGGCCTGCCCCGGCCGCGCAATCTGGCGGTGGGCGCGGAACTGGAGGAGCTGGTCCGCTCCGAAGGGGCCGTCCCGGCGACGATCGCGGTCGTCGACGGGGTGGCGTACGCCGGGCTCGACAAGGCCCGCCTCGAACGGATCGCGGGCGGCGAGGGGGTGCGCAAGCTCGGCCACCGGGATCTGGCGCCCGCCCTGGCGACCGGGGCGACGGGCGCCACCACGGTCTCCGCCACGGCCTTCCTGGCCGCGCGGGCGGGCCTGCGGGTCTTCGCCACGGGCGGGCTGGGCGGCGTACACCGGGAGTGGACCCGGTCGCAGGACGAGTCGGCGGACCTGTCGCTGCTGGCGCGGACGCGGATCACGGTGGTGTGCGCGGGGGTGAAGTCGATCCTGGACGTGCCGGCGACCCTCCAGCGGCTGGAGACCCTGGGGATCGGGGTGCTCGGCTTCGGGACGGATCGTTTCCCCGGGTTCTACCTGGCCGATTCCGGCGAGCCGGTGGAGTGGACCGTGGACCGCCCGGAGCAGGTGGCGGCGGTGATGGCGGCCCAGGACTCCCTCGGGGGGCCTAAGTCGGCCCTGCTGGTGGCCAATCCGGTTCCGGAGGCGGAGCAGTTGGATCCGCGACTGCACGACCGGGTCCTGGCCGAGGCGCTGTCGGAGTGCCGGGAACGGGGGATCACGGGACAGGCGGTGACGCCGTTCCTGCTGGGGTTCCTGGTGCGTGCGACGGGCGGCGCCTCGCTGGAGGCCAACCTCGCGGCGGTACGGGGCAACGTGCGCCTCGGGGCCCGGATCGCGCGGGCCTGGGCGGCCCGCCCGTGACCGCCGCGCCCGGGGCCCTGCTGGTGGTCGGGGACGTGGTGACGGACGTGGTGGCGATCCACGCGCGGCCGCTGGCCCCGGCCACCGACACCCCGGCCCGGATCCGGACCCTGCCGGGCGGCGCCGGGGCCAACGCGGCCTGCTGGGCGGCCCGTGCCGGCACCGCGGAGGTGCGCCTCCTCGCGCGGGTCGGCGCCGAATCGGCCCGGTGGCACGAGCAGGCGCTGCTCGACGCGGGGGTGCGCCCGCGGCTGGTGGTCGATCCCGCCGAGCCGACCGGGACGGTGGTCGCGCTGGTGGACGGGGACGCGGAGCGCACGTTCCTGACCGACAGCGGGGCCGCGCTGCGCCTGTCCCCCGCCGACTGGGAGCCCGAGCTGCTGGACGGGGCCGCGCACCTGCACCTGTCCGGCTACCTGTTCTTCGCCGACACCAGCCGGGAACTGGCCCTGCTGGCGCTGCGGGCCGCCGGTGCGCGGGGGGTGCCGGTGAGCGTGGATCCCGCCTCGGCGGGGTTCCTGGCCGCGCTGGGTCCGGAGCGCTTCCTGGCCGCCGTCGCGGGGGCCGGCGTACTGCTGCCGAACGAGGACGAGGCCCTGTTGCTGGCGGGACTGGCGAAGGAGGCCGGTCCGGAGGGGGTGGCCCGGGCCGCGGCGGAGCTGAGCCGGCGGGTGCCGCTGGTGGTGGTGACCCGGGGCGCGGCCGGCGCGCTGATCGCCGAGGACGGCCGGGTGACGGCGGAGGTGGCGGCCGAATCGGCGCGGGCGGTGGACTCCACGGGCGCCGGGGACGCCTTCACCGGCGGGTTCCTCGCGGCCAGGCTGGCGGGGGCGGGCTCGGCGTGGGCCGCCGGGGCCGGGTGCCGGGCGGCGGCGCTGGCGGTGACCCGGCTGGGCGGGCGGCCGTAGGGGGACCCGGCGAGGTCCCGACGAGGTCCTGACGAGTCCTGACGAGTCCTGTCGAGATCCTGTCGAGTCCTGTCGAGATCCTGTCGAGGGAGACCGTACGGCCGCGCCGTTGGGTGTTACGACGACGTGTACTCCTGGTCCATCCAGTCGATCACGCCCGCGCCGTTCAGGTGGTAGCGGAAGACGCGGCCCTGGTCGGGGTGGGCGATCAGCCAGTCGATGAGCTGCTGGAGCGTGATCGGCTGGCTCACCGGGCTCGCGATGACCGGGGTGACGGCCGTGATCTTGGCGTCCTCGGCGATGTTGAGGAAGGTCTCCTTGCCCACCGTGTCGAAGGGGGCGGCGTCCATGCCGGGGGCGGCGCAGCCCCAGTTGCCGTGCTTGACGATCAGGCTGTGCACCCCGCCTTCGGGGGTGTAGCGGTAGACGGCCACCTCGTCGGGCGAGATCGGCATCTTGTGGTCGCAGTCGGAACCGGGCGCCGGGGTCTTGGCCTTGCCCGTCGCGGTGGCGCTCAGAGCCGGCTTCGGCGCGGACTTGGAGGGTGCCGTCGAGGCCGAGGGAGTGGCGGAGGGCGTGACCGCGGCCGTGGCCGTCGTGGTGGCGATGGGGCTCGGACCGGCGGCTCCCGCCCCGGTGTCCTCGTCGTCACCGCTGCAGCCGGTGAGGGCCAGGGTCCCGCACAGGGCGAGCACGGCGACCGCCGCCCGACCGCGCGTGCGTCTCCCGTCCCGAACTCGTACGACGTGTCCGCGCATTGCCGTCTCCCTCTGCCAAGGCGCCACCGGGGTGGCCGCCGTCGAAGCGTGCCGTCAACGTAGCGGGCTGTATCGGCCAGGGCGACGGCCGGAACCGTTCGTCACCTCGCCGGGATCCGGCTGTTGCCGTTCGCGGACCTCCGTGACGGGGCGCGGGCGCCCGGGGCCCTCGGCCGGGGTGCCCCGCGTCAGCCGCCGTGGCCCTCGCGCGGGCCCGTCCAGGCCGGGTGGCGCGGGTCGTCGGCCCGGACCAGGACGTCGGCCAGAGCCGCCGGGCCGGTCTCGGCCTCGTAGCGCGCGAAGGCGGGCAGGGTCCAGCGGGCGGACTCCTCGGTCCGCCGGGCGAGGGCCCCCGGGGAGAGGCTGATGTGGACGCTGAGGTCGAAGGGGAACCAGTGGCCCAGGAGCAGCGGGCCGTGCACGATCAGCACGCCGCCGGGCGGCAGTTCGGCGTAGGGGCTGCGGGTCGCCCGGTCGGTCGCCGGGTTCCAGAGGTCCGGCAGCACCCGGCCGCTGCCGCCGGGGTCGGTCGGGCCGAAGACCTCGCGCCAGAGCGCGGCCGTGTCGTACCAGCCCCCGAGGTAGGAGTCGACGTCCTCGCGCCCGAACTCGAAGCGCAGGGAGGCGGGGCGCAGGAAGCCCTCGGCCGCCACCACCAGGACCGGACGGCCGCGCGGGCGCAGCGCGTCGGCGAGCTCCCCGGCGAGCACGGCGGTACGGGCGGCGGGCGCGCCGTCGATGCCCACCCGCTGCCAGCCGGCCTCGCCGCCGCCTCCGCCGTTGTCGCCGTCGCCGCCCGCGGCGTCGTCGTCGAGGTGGTCGGCGAGCCGCTCGGCCATCCGCTGCCATGTGATCGATTCCAGCTGCACGAACCCATTGTCAGTGGCGCCGCCTAACGTTTTTGACGAGGGATCACCGGCGCACAGGGCCGGCGGCCCAACCTTGGGGAGGGGTCTGTCATGGCTCGGGAGACGACGTATCTGGAGCTGTCGCAGGACGACGGCGGTGCCCACAAGTTCTACGAGGTGACCGTCGACGGCACCGCCGTCTCGGTGCGGTACGGGCGCATCGGTGCGGACGGGCAGCTGCAGAACTCCTCCTTCCCGACCGTGGAGAAGGCGCGTGCGGCGGCCGCCAAGAAGGTCGGGGAGAAGGTCCGCAAGGGGTACGCCCCCGCGGTGCGGGGCGTCCGTGCGGCCCGGTCGGTCACGCGCCGCCAGGTGACGGCGACGCCCTCGACGGCGCGCGCGGCGGCCCCGGTGCTGTGGCGGTTCCGCACGGGTTCCTCGGCCTTCGGGATCCACGTGGACGAGGACCGCTGCTGGGTCGGCAACCAGGCCGGCGACGTCTACACGCTGAGCCACGGCGGTGAGGTGCTGGCCCGCTACTCACTGCCGGACGGGGTGAAGTGCCTGGTGGCGGACGAGTTCTGGATCTACGCGGGCTGTGACGACGGCACGGTCTACGACCTCTCGTCGAAGGTGCCGTTCGGCGCCTACGACATCGCGGCCGATGTGGACATCTTCTGGCTCGACATCCACGAGGGCGTGCTGAACGTGTCCGACCGCGACGGCGGGCTGACGGTGATCGACCACGAGGACGAGTTCCAGTGGTCGCGGCGCTCGGACGGCTCCAACGCCTGGATGGTGCGGGCTGACGAGCAGGCCGTCTACCACGGGCACAGCAAGGGCGTGACGGCCTACGCCCCCGACGGCGGGCGGCAGCTGTGGCACACGCCGACCAACGGCTCCGTGCTGTTCGGCTGGCAGGAGGACGACGCCGTGTACGCGGGCACCGGCCGCAACGCCGTGCAGCGGCTGTCGAAGGCGACGGGCGCGGTGGAGGCCTCGTACCGGTGCGACGCGGCGGTGTACTCGTGCGCGACCTCCCCGGACGGCCGGCACGTCTTCGCCGGCGACCTCGCGTCGTCGGTGTACTGCTTCGACGCCGACGGGCGGCGGCTGTGGAAGCTGGGCACCGGCAGCGGGGCCGCCCTGTCCATGCAGTACCTGGACGAGCGGCTGTACCTGGTGACCACCGACGGATCCCTGGTGTGCGTGGACGCGAGCGAGGCGGCGATCACCGCGGCCCGCGAGGGGTCGGTGCCGACCGCGGTGGACGTGAAGTCGGCGGCCGCCCTGCCCGTCTTCAGTCCGCCGGCCACGCCCGCCGCGGTGGCGACGGTGTCGGTGGCCTCGGTGCCCGCGGGAGGTGTGGTCGTGGAGTGCGTCCAGCAGGGCGGCCGGACGCGCGTCCAGGTGGTGTCGGGCGGCTTCGAGTCCTCCTGGAACGTGCAGTTCCCGCGCGGGATCCGGGAGGCCGGCGCCCGGTACGTGGTGGACGGGCTGCACGCGGCGTCCGGGGGCTTCTACCGCGTGCGCGGCGAGATACGCCGACTGGTCTGACCCGGTTCTGCGACCCGCGTTCACCGCGCGCGGGCCGGGCACGCGCAGGGCGTCGCCCCGGGCGGCGCCTCGGCGGGCAGCGCGAAGGGCTCGCCCTCGGCGAGGGCGGCGGTCACGTGGAGCACGACGGGCCCCCTGCCCAGGTTGCGGCCGAGGTGGACGTGCCGGATGCCCGCCGGCTCCACGAAGGCGGCTCCGACGTGGTGCACCTCGACCGTGCCGTCCCACAGGATCCGGGTCAGGGTCCCGGCCTTGACCACCGCGATCAGGGGGACGCGGTGGTAGTGCCAGCCGGTGCAGCCGCCCGGCTCTATCGTGATCTCTCTCGCCACGAGATCGGAGGCGGCCTCCGCCTTGGGGCGTCGAACCGCCGCCTGGGGGCGTCGCGCCGTCGCCTGTCGTCCAGCCATGTCTTCCTCCTCCATGAGCCCGCCTCGGCCCACTCGGCTCACGCTAGGAGGACACCATGAGGTCGGGGAAGACTCTGTGAAAGCGCAACTACCCATACTTACAAGGTGATATACGACCCGGACAGCGGTATCACATCGACATGAGCCTGGTCGTTTTCGAGTCGATGAAGCAGATCCACTGCGCGGAGTGCAGGCAGGGACCGCTACGGCACCTCGTCCGGGAGGCCGGAGTGCCCCGCTGCCTGGACTGCGCCGACCTCGGACACCTCGTCTACCTGCCGCGCGGCGACACGGCCCTCACGCGCCGCGCCCACGAGGCGAGTTCGCTCTCGGCCGTCGTCGTCCGCTTCCACCGGCGGCGCCGCCGCTACGAGCGCCAGGGGCTGTTCGTCGAGGACGCGGCCCTCGCCCGCGCGGAGCGCGCCTGCCTCGCGGACGCCGAGGCACGGGCCCGCCGCAGGGAGCGCGACCGGCTGCGTCGCGCGGCCGAGGACACCCGGTTCACGGCGGCCTTCTCCGCCGAGATCCTGCGCCTGTTCCCCGGGTGCCCCGCCGACCGGGCGCGGGCCATCGCCGCGCACGCCTCGGTGCGCGGCAGCGGCCGGGTGGGGCGCAGCGCGGCCGGCCGGGCCCTGGACGAGGAGGCCGTGTCGGCGGCGGTACGGGCGGCGGTGCGCCACCTCGACACGGAGTACGACGCCCTGCTGATGTCGGGCGTCCCCCGCTTCGCCGCCCGGGCCCGGCTGCGGCCGCACATCGACGCCGTCCTGGACGGCTGGCGGTCGCGGGAGTGGGCGGCCTCGCTCACGCCGACGCGGAAGCGGGCGGACGGGCCGAGCGCTCGCCGGGGGTGCTGTCGGGGAACCTGGTGCAACTGCCGGTGCACACCCCGGTCAGCGCGTCGGGGTCGGGACCGCCGGATCCGTCGTCTGGTAGGCGGTGTTGGAGGTGAACCACACGGAGCCCGTGAAGTCCCCGTACGTGTCGGATCCGAACGCCTTGCGGCACACCACCGTCAGGTCGTAGCGGCCCTCCAGGACGCTGAAGCCGGCCTCGTTCGCGTAGTCGCGCATGGTCATCGTCAGCGGGACGTTGATGCCGCCGGACGGCGCCTGCCCGTAGGTGGATATCGGCGAGTTGCCCACCACGTTCTTGCCCTCGGCCGGGAAGCCCTTGCCGGCCACCTTGACCAGGATGTTCGTGGCGGGCGCCGGGCAGGCGGCCGACGTGGTCAGGTCGATGCTGCTGGTGTCCGCGCCGGTGGCCGGGTTGACCGTCGCCGAGCCGGCCGGGGCGGCCTGGGCCGCCGTGGGCGAGGTCAGGGCCAGGCCCGCGAGGGCGGCGGCGACCGCGCTCGCGGCGACGGCCGCGGATCGCCGGCCGGGACGTGTGAACTGCACGATGGGCTCCTTGGGTGCGTGCTGGCGGTTGTTCGGTTCAGAGGTGTTGCGCCGGCGGGCCGACGCGGTGGCCGCGGCCCGGGCCAGGCGCCTGCGGCGCCGGACCCACAGCCCGCCCCCGGTGATCACGAGGACCACCGCGAGCAGCGTCCACGGGACCGTCCACAGCGACACCGAGCGGGTCAGGGACGGAAGCTTGGGGTCCACGCCGTCGCGGGCCGCGACCGGCTGGACGGAGACGACGGCGGAGGAGCGCACCACGGGGGCCACGCCGTCGGCCTTGGCGGTGATGGTCAGCGAGCTGCCGGGCAGCAGGTCGCCGAGGTCCCCCAGGCCGCCGGCGGTGACGGAGGTGCCGAACAGGCCGTTGACGCGGACGGCCTGCCGGGCGCCGAGCCGGACGTTGCCGGTGTTGCGCAGGGTGTACGTCACGGTGGCCGAGCCGGCGGCGAAGGGGTTGGCGGTGCCCTCGTAGGCGGCGCTGACCTGCTGGACCTCCAGGCGGGGGGTCAGGGTCCCGGCGGCGCGGATGTAGACGCGGGCGCCGACCCGCTGGTCGAGCTTGACCTTGTTGCCCTGGGCGTCCTGGCCGCCGCCGGGCAGTGAGGCGACGATGCCTCCGGTGTGGTCGCCGGGGGTGACGTCGCGGGGCACGCTGACGGTGAAGGGCACGAGGACGTTGCCCTTGGGCGGGACGGTGACCTGGTCCTTCTCCAGCTTGATCCAGCTGCCCGCGTCCTTGGGGGCCTGGCCGGCCGGGAGGAGGTCGAAGCCGCCGTCGACGGTGTTGACCGCGTCGCTCGCGTAGACGGCGAGGGTGAGCGATTCCTCGCCGTAGTTCCAGACGGCGATCTGGTCGCGCATCCCGGCACCGCCGGTCACCCCGTAGGAGAAGTGCGGGCGCGCGTCGGGCCCCTTCGGGCCGGCCGGCTGCACGCCGAAGGTGGACTTGCGGTCCTCGGCGCCGGCGGCCGGGGCCGTCGTCGCGGCCCGCGCGGTCGGTACGACGGACAGCGCGAGCAGGACGGCGAGGAGCAGGGCGGCCGTGTGCCGCGCCCCGGCGGGGCGGCGGCCGCGCCGGGCGGCGGGGTCGGTGCAGGTCATGGCTCGGGCGTCCGATCCGGAGAAGGGGGCGGCGGGTGCGGCGAGTTGTGGTGGGCGGAGCGGCACGGCTCCAGGCGTCAGGGGCGGGTCGGAGCGGGCCGCGCGGGCAGCGCGGTCCGCCCCGGCCCGGGGCTCACGCCTGGATCAGATGGCGGTGAGCGTGAGGGTCGCGGAGTACGTGCCGGACACCGTGGAGGTCGGGACGTTCAGGGCGAGGTCGGCGCCGAAGTGCGCGGTGCCGAGGCCGGTGCCGTTGGCCAGCGTGCGGGCGGACTTGAGGCCCGCCGTGCCCGCGTCGCCGGTGGCGGCTCCGTGCGCGGCGGCGACGGCGGAACCGGCCGTCACCGTCTGCGCGGGCGCCTTGTCGACGAGCTTCGGGGACCAGCCGAGGTTCTGGCCGTTGATGGCGTGCGTGGCACCGTCGGAGAAGTCGGTGACCTGGCCGCTGACGGTCCAGCCCGGGTTTCCGGCGCGGGTGTCGGTGAGGGTGACCGGGTTGATGGACCCGGCGGTGGTCAGCAGGTCGCCGTCGGCGTTGAGCACCGGCGAGGGCAGCGTGACCTGCGGGTTGGCGACGCTGATGACGAGCGCGCCCGAGTTGACGGTCGTGGTGATGGTCTCGGAGGCGGAGACGCCGGTGAAGGCGCCCACCACGTAGGGGATCGCGCCCGAGTCGGAGCCGGTGAAGGCGCCCGCGTCGGCCGGCACGAACACCGCGGTGAAGGAGTGGCTGCCCACCGGGAGGCTGCTGGTGGTGAGGGTGGCGCTGCCGCCCGCGACCGGGACGGTGCCCAGGGTGAGGGTGCTGCCGCCGACGGTGTCGGTGAACTTCACGGCTCCCGCGGCGCCCGCGGGGGTGACCGTGCCGGTCAGGGTCACCGGGCTGAACTGCGGCGCGGTGGCGGCCGGGGAGACGGCCAGGGCGGTGGTGGTGGCCGTGGCCGGGACGGCCGCGACCGCGTAGGAGACCACCGCGGAGGACGAGCCGTTGTACGAGGCGCTCGCCGGGGTGAAGACGGCGGTCAGGCCGTGCGTGCCGGCGGCCAGGTTGGAGGTGGTGAGCGCGGCCGTGCCGTTGTTCACCGTGACGGCCGTGCCGAGGTCGCCCGCGCCGTCCTTGAACTGGACGGTGCCGCCGGCGGCGGCCGGGGCGACGGTGGCGGTGAGGGTGACCGGGGTGCCCGCCTGGGCGGGGCCGGCCGGGGTGACCGCGAGCGAGGTGGTGGTGTCGGTCTTCACGGCCGGGTCGGTGTTCTGGTAGGCCGTGTTCGAGGTGAACCAGACGGCGCCCGTGTAGTCGCCGAGGCTGGTGCCGTTGAAGGCGGTCCGGCAGATGACCGTGAAGTCGTACTTGCCCTGCAGGGTGGTGAAGCCGGCCTGGCTGGCGTAGTCCCGCATCGTGGAGGTCAGCGGGATGACCATGCCGCCGTTCGGGGCGGTCGGGTAGGTCCCGACGGGCGAGTTGCCGACCACGTTCAGGCCGCCGGCCGGGAAGCCGGAGCCCTCCACCTTGACCAGCACGTTGGTGGCGCCGGCCGGGCAGGCGCCCGAGGTGGTGAAGGCGATGCCGGACGTGTCCGCGCCGGTCGCCGGGTTGACCTCGATGGTGCCGATCGGGGCGGCGTACGCGGCGCTCGCGCCGGCCAGACCCGCCGCGAAGGCGGTGGTCAGGGCGGCGACGCCGAGGGCCAGGGCCCGTGCCGCCCGGGAGGTGTTCAGCCTGTTCTTCAGCACAGCGTCTCCAGAATCAGTGGATCAGGCGCGGGGATCAGGACGTTCAGGGTGTTCAGGGTGTTCAGGGCGTTCACGGGTTCACGGGGTCTGCTTGGTGGTGTCGCCGCAGTTCGGGTTGGTGGCGAAGCCGTACGTGTTGATCACCGAGGTCTGCTTGCAGATCTCGGAGGTGGAGCCGACGAAGACGGTGCTCCACGGCGCGACGGCGACCTTGCTGGTCGGAATGACGTTGTAGACGTCGCGCTTCACGCCGAAGCCGCTGTTGAGCACGGTGGGAGCGAGGCCGTCGACCGTGCCGAGGATGGCGCGGCCGCGCAGGTCGGCGATCGTCTGCGAGGACTGCGCCTGGTACTGGGCGATGGAGAAGGGCACGATCGACTTGTCGTCGAGGACGCGGCCGTCGTGCTCCTGCACCGGGGTGGTGCCCTTCTTGTCCTTGACGCAGGGGTAGACGCCCGCGACGACGTCGGCGTCGGTGATCCCCATCTGGGACTCCCAGAAGCTGCGGGTGCCCGAGCCGGCCTGCGGCAGGTAGACGGTCATGTCGTAGTTGGGGCCCGCGCCCACGTAGTTCGGGTCGCAGTGGTAGATCGCCTTCAGGTCGGTCAGCGAGAGCTTGCGCGGGATCGCCGAACCGGGGGTGATGGCGTAGCTGACGCCGTCGACCGCGAAGGGGACGTACGTCAGGCCCGGGGCCGCGGCCGCGAGGTTCAGCGCGGAGGAGCGCGCGAAGTCCAGACAGCCGTTGTTCGCCTGGAGCGAGGTGAGCAGCGCGGAGCGGCCGGCGCCCGAGCCGTTCGGCCGGGCGATGGTGCAGTTCGGGTTGACCGCCGGGTCCTTGGTGGTGACGTTCGCGGAACCGGTGGCGTCGTAGGAGCCGATGACCTTCTGGCCGTTGACCGTGATGGCCGCGGCCAGGCCGTTCATGACGTCCTGGGTGGTGTCGGAGCCGACGCCGGAGAGCTGGCGGTACGGCGGCGGGCCCGCCGGGTCGGCGGCGGCGAGGCCGGCGCCGGCGGTGCCGGCCGCGAGGGCGGCTGCGGCGACGGCGAAGGCGATCTTCTTCTTGTTCACTCGGGAATACCCCTCAGCTAGGCTGCGCCCCGGGTGGTGCCCGGCACGCGTGGAATGCGGTTCCGTTGGCGCGGATTGGTTCGACAGTCGTTGCCGGGCATCACCTCCCTTCGTCGCGCGGAGCCGGCGGGCTCCAGTCCCGCGGGCCCGGCTTCTCGTGGAGGACCCGGTCCGCCGGGAGCGGCGGCGGATCCGAGGGGCCGGCGGCCCCGCCGCGCAGCGCCCCGAGCCACGAAAGGGCCCGGGGCAGGAGGCGCGGGAGCAGCGGTCCCGCGAAGGCCGCGAGCGCGCCCACGATCAGGCAGACCAGCAGGACGTCGCGGATCGCCCCGACCACCCAGCGCGGGGTGGACCCGGCCGCCTCGGCGGCCGGGGCGCCCGTGGCCCCGGGGCCGCCCGTCGTGGCGGGCGGGGCTCCGGGTGCGGCGGGGGCCGGTGCGGGCGCGCCGCCCTGGGCGGAGCCGGCGCCCGCCGTCGAAGCCCCCGCGGCGGAGGTCCCGGTACCGGCCGGGCCGGATCCCGAGGAGGCCTGGGAGCCGCCCGCGGTGGCCGACGTACCGTTCGAGGAGCCTGATCCGCCCGACGCGGCGCCCTCCTCGGAGGGCTTCTTGCCCGCTTCGGAGCCCACCCGCCCGGCCGCGGCCCGGGTCTGGGCGCGCAGGGCCTCGGGCAGCGGGGCGTAGCCGGGCGGCAGGCTGCCGGCGGCCACGCCCGGGCTCTGGCCCCGGTCGGCCGCGTAGGCCAGCAGGGCGCCGTAGTCCTTGCCCTCCGCGACGGTGAGGTCGGCGGGCACGGTCGCGGCGTACGTGAGGACCGTGAGCGGGTAGGCCGCCGGATCGGTGGCCGCGGGGTCGGGGGTGCTCACCCCGTCCGCCCCGGGCTTGCGGGCGTTCGCGGCGGCGATGAGGGCGGCCGGCTCGGGGGCGGTGAACCGGCCGGCCGCGTTCAGCAGTTCGGCGCGCACCAGGCCGTACCGGTCGGCGGTGGCGGTGTCGGTGACGGCGAGCACGGCGCGCAGTCCGGCCGGCTGCGGCGGGTCCTTCTTGTAGGCGGGAGGGGTGGCGGTGGCGTCCCAGGAGGTGCGGGCCAGGGTGTCGCCCCGGCTCGCGGCGCGTGCGGCGGCGTGCATGTCCGTGGCGTAGGGGTGCTTGTCCTGGACGCAGAGCGGGAAGTTCGGGCGGTCGTCGAAGGGCTGGCAGAAGGGGTCGCTCTTGGGGAAGGTGTCGGTCGGCAGGCTGATCCCCTTGTAGTTCGGGTTCACCGCCATGCCGGCGTACGAGGCGTCCCCGTGGGCCCCCGCGTTGTCGGGCACTCCGCTGAGGAACTCCCGGGCCTCCGGGTCCCGCGCCACCCACTCCCACAGCTGGCGGGTGGTGTCGGCGAGCGGCTGCGGTACGAGCGCGTCGCCGAGCTTGCCGCCGAAGTCGAGGCCCGCGTAGGCGGGGTTGTGCCGCAGGAACTCCGGGTCCCGGCCGAGGTTCTCGGGGTTCTTCGCGGTGCTCTCGGCGAAGCGGGAGTTGCCGTCCTTGTACGACTCGGTCAGCAGCTTCGCCACGAGGCGCGGGGTCAGCCGCAGGGAGCCGAGCCGGGTGCCGTTGCGCGCCCTGACCTCCTCCGGGGCCTGGAATCCGGCCTGGCTCTCGATGAAGAAGCCGAGGGTGATGCCGGAGAGGGCGACGGGCGCGTACACGGGCTTGCGGGCGGCGTCGGCCGGCGCCGCCCGGCCGAGGTAGACCAGCCCGGGGGCTCCGGAGAGCAGTTTGACGCGGGCCGTCTCGTCGGGGACCTGGGCGTAGCCGTAGACGGCCTTGCCGCCGGTCTGGCACAGGGCGGGCTGCCAGCGGGTGACGGCCTCGGCGGCCATCTCGCTGCCGATGGTGCCGCGTTCCTCGGCGCCGATGGGGCAGTAGTCGCCGATGGGTTCGAAGCCGAGGGGGACGGCGATGCGCTGCTTCCAGTTGGCCGGGCTGAGCGGGGAGGACTGGAGCTGTCCGCCGGACTGGCCGGTGTACGGGCTGCCGTCGATCTCGTGGGTGCCGCGCGGCACGACGACCAGCCAGCAGCCGCGGCCGGTCACGGCCCCCCGTGCGTCGCGGAGGGCGGATCCGCAGCCGAGTCCGGGGGCCTCGACGGCGGTCTGGGTCTCGAACCAGACCTCGCCGGCGCCGCGGGCGTTGGTTCGGGCGTAGGGGACCTCGTTGGTGCTGTTGACGTCGAAGAACTCGTTCCAGTTGCCCTGGCTGACGGGGTCCCCGCCGACCGTGCGGAAGGGGGCGTACGAGATCCCGCTCGGGGTGGCGGGCGGCAGCGGCAGGTGCTCGCCGTCCTGGAGGTTGGCCCCGTAGTTGAGCTGGCGGCTGTTGGTGTAGGCGCCGGCGGCCTGGTTGCCCGCTCCGGCCCCGAGGGCGGAGGAGCCGCCGAACTGGCACTGGTCGGTGGTGGGGCCGGTCTGCGCGTCGCCCCAGCACTGCATGATCTGGAGGTAGTTCGCGTGGTACGCGGTGTCCGAGACGGTGGTCGCGCCGCCGGTCCACGAGACCTTGACGACCTGGTCGACGAGGTTGCGGGTCTGGCTGACGGTCACCTTGAGGGCGGCGAAGTCCCCGGTTCCGGACACGGTGGCCGCGGAGCCCGGGTCCGCGCCGGCGGCGTAGGCGGGCTGCGCGCCCAGGCCGCCGGGGCCGGCCGCGGCGACCACGGGGAGCAGCACCAGGCACAGCGAGCCGAGCAGCAGCCGGATCCGGCGCGGGGCCCGCAGGAGGGCCGCGGGGCGCGTCAGTTGGGTCGCGGTGCGCGTCAGTTGGGTCGCGGTGCGCATCAGGAGCCGCCTGCCGTGCGCCGGTGCCGGGTCATGTGCCGGGTGACCAGCGGCGGGGCGACGGTCACCGCGAGCAGGATCAGGGCGCCGAGCACCATCAGGACGGTCTGCAGGGAACCGCCGATGCCGTTCGCGGTGGTGACGGGTATCCCGAACAGGTCGCCCGCCCCGGCCGCGAGCGGGCGGCCCGTCTGCGGGTCGACTCCCCCGGTGTCGGCGCCGCCGGACGCGGCGGCCGCGCCGTCTCCCGTACCGCCGTCGGCCGCGGCGCCGCCCGTCGCGCCGGCGGAACCCGCGCCGCCGTCACCCGTACCGCCCGTGCCCGGTCCGCCCGTGCCCGTGGCGCCGCCGGAGGCCGCGCCGCCCGCGCCCGTGGCACCTCCCGAGCCGGAGCCGCCCGAGGCGCTGCCGGTCTGGGTGGGCGTCTTGTTGCCGCCGGTGCCGGTCTCGCACTGGGTGGCACCCCGCTTGTCGCAGTCGGGTGGCTGCGGGGCGGTCTGGGCGAGGGTGTTGGTGCCGTCGGCGGAGAAGGTGGGGTTCTTGCAGTTCTTGATGTCGATGTTCGCCACGGTCACGCCGGGGATGCGGCGGACCTGTTCCAGACCGGCCTGGACGAGGTTGACGGGCAGCGGAGAGTACCCGAGCCGGTCGACCGAGCGCTGTCCCTCGCAGAGGAAGTAGTAGGCGAAGGCGCCGAGCGCCTTGCCCTTCTGCGGGTTGAAGTTCGACTCCTGCGCGGTCGGGATGATCATGTAGCTGTAGCTGGAGAGCGGGTAGGTGCGGTTGTCGGTGCCCGCGTAGACCCCGTCCAGCTTCTGGGTGAGGTCGGACTCGATCCGCGCCTTGCCGAGGGAGACCGCGACGTTCTGGGCGGTGGGCTCGGTGTAGTAGCCCGCCTCGTTGAGGATCTTGGCCACGGGGAAGCCCGTCGTGGAGACCGCGTAGGAGTACTCCACGTAGGTGATGGTGCCGATGTTGCCCTCTTGGGCGACGTAGCCGGAGACCCCGTTGGATCCGGACTGCCCCACGAACCCGCGGCTGGTGGGAAAGTTGGAGGTCTCCCCGCAGGGGGTGGTACGGCCGGCCTTGGCGCAGTAGGCGTCCCACAGCGATCCGTGGCGGGTGCTCAGCCACTTGGTCAGCTGGGCCGTCGTGCCCGAGCCGTCGGAGCGGACGACGGGGACGATCTTGCGGGCGGGGAGGGAGGCGGCGAGCGCCGGGTTGTCGGCCTTGATGGCCGCGTCGTTCCACGTGGTGATCACGCCGGTGAAGATCTTGGCGACGACCTCGCCGGAGAGCCTCAGGTTGGTGACGCGGCGGTTGCCGATCTTGAGGTTGTACATGAAGGCCGTGCCGCCCGCGACGATCGGCATGTAGCTGAACTTGCGCGAGGGTGGCGGGTCGACGACCCCGGAGTCCTTGATCCCGTAGGGGATCTCGGAGACCGCGAAGTCGACGGTGCCGTTGCGGAACTGGTTGCGGCCGTCGGACGATCCCGTACCGCTGTAGTTGACGGTCATGCCGTACTGCTTGACGTTGGCACGCCACTGGTCGAGGGCGTTCTGGCTCCAGGTGGAACCGGCGCCGGAGACCGGTACGTAGCTTTCGGCGGCGGCGGGCGCCGCGCCGGGCAGGGCGGCGGCCAACACGGCCAGGAGCAGCGCGAGTCCGCGGACGAGGAAGCGTGCGCGCACGCCCGAGGGGGCGCGCACGGGGTATGCCGGGGGTCGTCCGGGCATCGGGAACTCTCCTGATCGGTGACAGATCGTACGAATGGACGCGCGCGGCCCGTCTGGGGCGGGCGGGGACGGGGGGCCGGGCATGGGGCAGCGGCTGGGTGGCGGGGTCCGCGGGGCGGGTGGCCCGGTGGGGCCAGGATCCGCTCCACAGGCCGGCCCGGCGGTAGGAGCGCTGGTCGGTGACCTGCTTGCTGATCCGGCCGTTCTCGGTGGCCGTGCCGCCCGAGGGGGCGTCGTAGTACGCGTTGGAGTCGATGGCCGCGGCCAGCTTGCCGGTGTTGGCCAGGCCGTACTCTCCAGTGTCAGTCGTCGCCAGCGGCAGGTGTGTATAAGGGACGGGTGCGGCGCCGTACCGGGGCCGGGGCGGGGCGCTCAGCCCCGCTGTTCGGCGGCCGGCGGCTCGGAGAGGGCGTCCAGGGCCCGGCGCAGCTGGGTGCTGGAGGTGTGCACGGTGTACGGGAAGTAGACGACGTCGACCCCGTGGGCGGCGAAGTCCTTTTCCAGCCGGTCGCCCTTGGGGGTGCCGCGCCAGTCGTCACCCTTGAAAATCACATCGAACCGGACTTGTCTCCATGTTTCGACTTTGTCCGGGACAGTCTCGACAAAAGCGGCGTCGACATATCTCACACTGCGGACGATCTCCAGGCGTTCGACCAGGGGTATCACCGGGCGGCGCCCCTTGGCCATTTCGGCCATTTCATCTGACACGACCCCGGCCACCAGGTAGTCGCACTGACTCCTCGCGTGCCTCAGGATGTTGAGATGTCCGATATGAAACAGATCGTACGCCCCCGGGGCGTAGCCGATTCTGTACGGTCTGCGCGCGGGCGCAGTAAGTTCGGACATGTCCCGCTCCGTCATCTGTTATCCCCCTGAGCCACACCCCCCGGTGTGGCGGATTAGCAGACAATAGCGTGCACGTTCCTCAGCACGTTGATGAACGAATAGGGTGACGTGCGCATCATCCTGGGGAAGAAGGGGACGTCCAGTGTCGAAAACCGGTCAGCGACGGCTACTGCTGGTTTCCACGAATTACGCCCCCGAGCACACGGGCATTGGTCCGTACGCCACGCAGATCGCGGAGCACTGGGCGGATCTCGGTCACGAGACGCATGTCCTCGCCGGCATGCCGCACTACCCCTCCTGGTCGCTCGAGCCGGAGTACAAGGGGGCGCTACGGCGCACGGAACGGCGCGCGGGGGTCACTGTGCACCGGCGCGCGCACACCGTGCCGCCGCGCCAGACCGCCGTCCGGCGGGCCCTTTTTGAAGGATCGATTCTGCTGCACGGTGCCGTGGCCCCGCCCCGGATGCGCAAGCCGGACGCGGTGCTCGCCCAGATGCCCAGCCTGGCCGGCGGCCTGCTGGCCGCCCGCCTCGCGGCGCGCTGGAAGGTCCCGTACGTCCCCGTCGTCCAGGACCTGATGGGCGCCGCCGCCGCGCAGAGCGGCATCAGCGGCGGCGACAAGGCCGCCGCGGTGGCCGGGCGCGCGGAGGCCTTCGCGCTCAAGCGGGCCACCCTCGTCGGCGTCATCCACGAGACCTTCGTGGACCGGGTCGTCGGCATGGGCGTGGATCCCAAGAAGATCCGGCTCGTGCCCAACTGGTCCCACGTGGCCCTGCCCACCAAGCCGCGCGGCCGCACCCGCAGCCACCTCGGCTGGGCGCCCGGGCAGACCGTCGTGCTGCACTCCGGGAACATGGGGCTCAAGCAGGGCCTGGAAGTCCTCGTCGGCGCCGCCCGGCTGGACCCGAGCGTCCGTTTCGTCCTAATGGGCGACGGAAGCCAGCGCTCCGCCCTCGCCGACCTCGCGGCCGACGTCCCCAATCTCGACATCATCCCCCCTGCCGCCGACGGGGAGTTCCCGGATATCCTCGCCGCGGCGGACGTGCTCGCGGTCACGCAGCACGCCGCCGTGATGGACATGAGCGTGCCGTCCAAGCTGACCTCGTACTTCCAGGCCGGCCGTCCCGTGGTCGCCTCCGTCGCGGCCCTGGGCGGCACCGCCCAGGAAGTGGAACGTTCGGGCGCGGGCGTGCTCGTACCGCCGGAGAACCCGGAAGCCCTGCTCAGGGCCGTACGGGCACTGGCCGAGGATCCGGCGGGAGCGGACGCGCTGGGCGCGGCCGGTCCGCGCCATGTGGCGGCACACCTGAGCCGTGAGGCGGGCCTGGCCCGCATCGACGCACTGATCGACGAAGCACTTGGGGGTCCCCGGCCGTGATCGAGACCAACCGACCGGCGGCGGCTCCGGCCGAGGACGAGCCGGACCTGCTCCGGGACCAGTTCCGCCAGCTCCTGCGCTACCGCCGGCTCATCGGCGCGGGCGTGGGCATCGGCCTGCTCGGCGGGGTCTACCTCGGCGTCACCACGGCGGACACCTACGTGGCCACCGCGGACATCGTGCTGCGCGCCCCCACCGACGACCCGTTCAACCCGAGCCTCGCCCCCGACAAGGCGATCAACATCGGCTCGGAGCGCCAGGTCGCGCTCTCCAGCTCCATAGCCAACGAGGCCGCGAAGAAGCTCGGCGTCTCGGCCTCCGGCTTCCGCTCCCTGCGCAGCGGTCTGCAGGTGACCAACCCGCCGCAGACGATGGTGCTGCGCTTCACCTACACCGCGGCCTCCCCCGCCGAGGCCGCCAAGCGCGCCAACGCGATGACCGAGGCGTACCTGCTCAAGCGGCAGGAGGCCCTCGACGTCACCCGCGACAAGATGGTCAAGGGGTACCAGGACCAGCGCGATCCGGTCGCCAAGCAGCTCGACGAGCTCGTCAAGCAGATCAACGGCATGCCGGCCGGTCCGGCGCGCGACGCGGCGTACTCCTCCAAGACCGACCAGCAGAGCAAGGTCAACACCCTCAACAGCAACATCGCCAAGCTCCAGGCCCTGGACATGACCCCCGGCCGGGTCACCAGCGCCGCCGTCCCGCCGCACGGGGCCGACGGCCCCGGCATCGCCATGTCGCTCGCGCTCGGCGCGGCCGTGGGCCTGGCGCTCGGCCTGCTCGCCGCCTGGGTGCGGCTCGTCTTCGACCCGGCACCGCGCTCCGAGGGCGACGTCGCCCGGGCCCTGCGCGCGCCCGTGCTGGGCTCCCTGCCGCGGGGCAAGGCCGACGGCGGGCCGCTGCTCGCGGCGGGCGAGGAGGACCCCCGGCTGGCGGAGGAGTTCCGCTCGGTGGCCTTCCGGCTCGCCTACGACTCCCGCTTCGCCGACCGGCGCCGGCTCCTCGTGGTCGCCCCGCGCGGCAGCAGCGAGATCGCCGCCGCCGTGGCGGTGAACCTGGCGGCCTCCTTCGCGGAGACCGGCAAGGACGTCCTGCTCATCGAGGCCGACCTGCGCACCCCGGTGCTGGCCGGCCAGCTGCCGACCGAGTCGGCCGGCCGGCCGCGCTGGAGCCACTCCCAGGGCGCCCCCGGACCGCAGCACGCGGACATCGAGTGGCCCGACGGGCGCCAGCTCGTCGTGGACGCCGGGGAGTCGGGCTCCTTCGACCTGATCCCCGGCGAGCGGGTGCGCAACGTGCCCCGCGCGCTGACCTCCTCGCGCGCCTCCCGGCTGATCTCCGAGGCCGACTCCCCCAACTCCACCGTCGTGGTGCTCGCACCTCCCGTGCTCTCCTACGCCGACGCGCTCGCGCTCGTGGACCGCGTCGACGGCGTCCTGGTGGTCTGCAACCCCGGCGCGGTGCGCCGTACGGACCTCTCGCGCATCCGCGAGCTGATCAGCGGCGCCGGCGGCACGGTGCTCGGCGCGGTGCTGCACGCCCCGCTGCCGGGCGACAAGCGCAGCCGCAGCTTCCGCAGGGGCGGCGCGCCCGCCCCCGAGGCCCCGGAGCCCGCGCCGGCGCCCCGCCGGCGTGAACCGCAGCCGATCCCCTACGAGGTGGCGGCCGCCGACGCCGCGCAGCACATCCCGGGCGACGGCACCGACACGGTCGCCCTGCGTACGGTCCGCACGGGCCGGCGGTGAGCCGGCGCGGCCTCGCGGCGGTCGCCTCGGTTCTGGACCAGGCCGCGTCCAGCGCCACGAACGTCCTGGTGCTGGTGCTGGCCGCCCGGCTCTCCTCGGCGGCCGGCTTCGCCGACTTCTCGATGGTCTACGTGGCCTTCAGCGTGCTCCTCGGCCTGAACATGGCGTACGTCGGCCAGACCGTGGTGCTGGAGAAGGACGAGGAGCGGCTCGCGACGGCCTGCCGCTCGGGCCTGGCCTTCACCGGGGCCGCCTCGGCGGCGGCGGGCGCCGTTCTGGCCCTCGTGGGGCTGGCGCTGCCCGGGGACGGCGGCCGGGCCTTCCTCGCGCTCGGCCTCGTCCTGCCCCTGGTGCTGCTCCAGGACGGACTGCGCTACTGCTTCTCCGCCCTGCGCACGCCCGAGCGGGCCCTGGCCGCGGACGCGCTGCGCCTGGTGTGCGTCGTCTGCGCGCTGGCGGCCCAGCCCGAAGGGGCCTCCGCGGGCCGGCTGGTGCTGGTGTGGGGCGTCTCGGCGCTGCCCGCGCTCGCGCTGGGCCTGTGGCTGCTGTGGCCCCGGGTGCGCGGGGCGGGGGCCGCGGAGCTGGTCCGGGAAGTGCGGCCGTATCTGCGGCGCGGGCACCTCGGGCAGCGGTTCGTGGTCGAGTTCGCGGTGGGCAACGGCTCCAGCCAGCTCGCCGTCCTGGGCCTCGGCGTCTTCGCGACCCCGCTGGCCGTGGGCGCCCTGCGGGGCGCCACCACCCTCTTCGGGCCGCTGAACGTGCTGCTGAACTCCGCGAACTCCTTCGGCCCGCCCGTCGTCGGCCGGGCGCGCGGCAAGCGGGGCGTGGTGCGGCTGACCGCTCTGATGGGCGGCGCGCTGGCGCTGACCGGCGCCGCGTGGGGGGCCGTGCTGTACGCGCTGCCCGACCGGCTGGGCCGTGAGCTCCTCGGCGACACCTGGACGGGCGCGGCCGCGCTGCTGCCCGCCACGGGCGCCCAGTACGCCGTCATGGGGCTGGGGACGTGCGCGCTGCTGACCCTGCGGGTGCTGAACCCGAAGGCCACGCTCTCGCTCCAGGTCGTCTTCTCGCTGCTGTCGGTCGCCCTGCTGCTGGGCGGGTACGCCGCGTGGGGCGTGGCCGGGGCGGCGTGGGGGCTGGCGCTCGGCTCCGCGGCGAAGGCGGCCGCCGGCTGGCTCAGGGTGGCCCGGCTGCCGGTGCCCGCGGCCGGGGACCCGGCCGGGGCGGACCGGGTCCGCGCGGCCTGAGCGGCGCGGGTCAGGCCGGGCCGTCCCCGAAGCCCCTCTCGATCAGGTCGAACAGGGCCCGCATGGCCTGCTGCTGATCGTCCTGGCCGCGGATCAGGCTCGAGGTGTCCAGCGCGAAGCGGGCCAGCGCGGCGGAGCGCAGGTCGCCCTCGGGCGCCCCGGCCTCCTCGGCGATGGCGGCTCCGAGCGCGAACTCGTGGCGCCGCCACATCCGGTCCCCGTACTCCTGGAGCTCCGGCGTTCCCCGGACCAGGGCGATGTGCGCGATGACCGCCGGATCGTCGCTCCGGCGCGTCGCCCGCGTGGCCACGAGGTGCTCGCGCAGGGAGTGCAGGACGGACTGCCCGGGCGTGCGGTCCCGTACCGCCGCCACCAGTGCGGCCTCGACGTTCTCGTCCTCGTCGAAGACCAGCGCTTCCTTGCTCGGGAAGTGCTTGAACAGCGTGGTCACGGAGACGTCGGCCGCCTCCGCCACGTCGCGGACGCCGACCTTGTCGTACCCGTGCTCCTGGAACAGGCGCAGCGCGGCGTCGGCCAGGGACTTGCGGGTCTGGGCCTTCTTGCGCTCGCGGCGCCCCACCGTCTCGGTCATGGCCCCACTCTAACGGCGCGGTGTATCCGATGCCGAAGTTGAACCGCTGCACCGTTGACCGGTCGACCGCCTCAACGCCGCACCCGTGCCGCCGCACCCGGGCCGCCGGACCGGGCGGGTCAGCGCAGCGTCGTGCCCTTGTCCTGCCGGTACGTGGCCACGAGCGCGAGGCAGATCCCGGCGATGGCGATGCGCCCCGAGGCCTGCAGCAGCGGGCCGCGCAGCAGGATGAAGGAGTACCCGGCGACCAGCGGGACCACCGTGGAGATCAGGCTGCCGGGCGGCGAGCTGCGCCTGGCGCGCTTGGCGTAGCGGCGGTCGACGCGGGCGGAGGCGTACCCCAGGCCCAGGAGTCCGGCGCCCATGCCCAGCGGGCCGAAGTCGATCCACAGCTCCGCCCAGATCGGGGAGGAGAGGTTGGTGTTGACCGTGCCCATCCACTGGCCGACCATCACGCCGGTGTCGCGCGGCTTGCCCGGCCACACCGAGCGGGGCACCGCGAAGAAGACGGATCCCGCGAGCTGGCGCCCGTAGGAATGGCCCGGGCCGGAGTTCGAGAAGGTGATGGTGTTCGCGAACATGCCGATCTGGTCGTAGTCCTTGAGCGCCATCGGCTCCAGGAACGAGGTCGTCTCGACCGGCTTGTAGTTCTTCTCGTCGTAACGGAAGCGGTCGGCGAAGGGGAAGACGAGGAGGGCGATCACCACGGCCATGGAGAGCGCCACCCGGTACATCGCCGCGCTCACCGGGAAGACGGTGAACAGCAGCGAGAACATGACGGTGAGGAACCAGTAGCGCGGGTTCGAGATCGGGTTGTTGACGATCAGGTTGAGGACCGCGAGCGCCGACCAGGTGACGAGGATCGAGACCTTGCGGCGGGCGAACTTCGAGGTGATCAGCCAGCGCGTGTACAGCAGCAGGGCGAGCAGCGCCGGGACGGTGCCGAACCCCCGCAGCAGGGCCTGGCCGGCCTGGCCGTCCTGGGAGACGCCCGCCTCCTCGATGCCCGCGATGATCTCCTGGCGGCTGGAGAAGAAGACCGCCGGACCGCCGAGCTTCATGATCAGGGCCGCGCTGCCGAGGAAGGCCATCACGGTCAGCAGCTGGAGCCGCCGCCGGTGCGCCATGACCGGGCGCGGCTCCTTGCGCGAGCCGCCGGCCCGGCCCGTCGGCCGGTGCCGGGCGAGCAGTACGCCGACGTCGAACAGGGCGCAGCCGAGCAGCACCAGGCCGATGGCGGTGGTGAGGTCCGAGCGCGGGCCGACGACGGGGGTGGGGACCCGGCCCAGGACGGCCTGGGCGAGCGGGGCCACGCCCATGGCCATGTAGACGAAGAGCCAGAAGGAGCCCTGGAGCAGCTTGCGGCGGCTGGTGAGGACCATCGCGGAGAGCCGGGCGCCCGCGTACATGGTGAGCACCAGTTGGAGCCAGAAGGCCGCGTCACGCTGGCCGTCGCCGTCCTGGACGGCGACGAAGAGCGGCAGGAAGACGGTGAATCCGAGGGCGAGCGGGACGGAGAGGGCCCGGGAGAGCAGGGTGCGCGGGGTGGTGACCCGGCCCCAGTTGCGCTCCTCGTCGGGGTGGGGCGGGGCCGGCCTGACCGCGCTCTCGCGTATGTCGGTTGCCACGCTCGCCCCCACCCCAGTGCCTGATCCGGGCGCAGTCTAGTCTGAGCGCTCGGCGCCCGGGGAGGCGCCTGCGGCCCTGACGACGGGCGGACGATGAGGGGTAGCTGTGCGTGATCTTCCTGCCTTCACGCTGGCCGGATACGACAAGGGCCGAGGGCTGCTGACGCAGGCGCTCTGGTTCGCCGTGATGAACACGCTGTTCATGAGCTGGCTGTGCCCGGCCCGGCTCCGGGTCGCGCTGCTGCGCGCCTTCGGGGCCGAGATCGGCGAGGGCGTGCTGATCCGCCACCGGGTGCGCGTGCTGTGGCCCTGGAAACTCACCGTGGGCGACCACGCGTGGATCGGCGAGGGCGCCTGGCTGCTGAACCTGGAGCCGGTCACGATCGGCGCGCACGCCTGCGTCTCGCAGGAAGCCCTGCTGTGCACCGGCTCGCACGACCACCGTGCCGCCGACTTCCGCTACCGCAACGCGCCGATCACCGTCGAGGACGGCGCGTGGGTGGCGGTACGGGCCACCGTGCTGGCGGGCGTGACGGTCGGCCGGTGCGCGGTGGCGGGCGCGGGCTCGGTGGTCCACAAGGACCTTCCCGCCCTGACCCTGCAGACCCAGGACGGGCGCCGCCGCCCGGTGGAGGAGCCGAAGTGAGAGTCCTGCACGCCGTCACCCTGCACTCCCCCACCCACGCCTTCGGCGGCCCGGTCCGGGTCGCGCTGAACCTGGCGAAGGGGCTGCGCGAGCGCGGCCACGAAGCGGGCCTGCTGGCCCTGGGCGAGGGCTTCCCGGACCCCTGGCCGACCTCGGTGGAAGGCGTCCCGGCGAAGCTCTTCCCGGCCCGCCGGCTGCTGCCGCTCGGCTTCAGCGGGATGACCTCGCCCGCCCTGCTGGCCTCGCCGGGCCGCCTGGTCCGGGACGCGGACGTGGTCCACGTCCACCTGGCGCGGGACCTGGTGACCCTGCCGGTGGCCCTGGCCGCGCTGCGCGCCCGCACACCGCTCGTCCTGCAGACCCACGGGATGGTCGACCCGAGCGAGAAGCTCCTGGCCAAGGTGCTGGACGCGGTGGCGGTACGCCGGCTGCTGCGCGGCGCGGACGCCGTGCTGTACCTGACCCCGCACGAGCGGGAAGGCCTCGATGCCGTGGTCGGGGCGCCGCTCGCGAACGCCGTCCGACTGGTCAACGGCACCCCGGCCCAGGAGGCGCGCCCCGCCCTGTCCGGACCCCCGCGGATCCTCTACTCGGCCCGTCTGCAGTCCCGCAAGCGCCCGGTGGACTTCGTCGACGCGGCTCCGGCCCTGCTGGCGGTGCACCCGGACGCGGAGTTCGTGGTGGCCGGCCCGGACGAGGGCGAACTGGCGGCGGTCCGCGCGCGCGTGGCGTCCCTCGGCCTCTCCTCCCGCTTCACGGTCCCGGGGGCCCTGTCGAGCGCGGAGGTTTTGACGGAGCTGCGCCGCGCCCACGTCTACGTACTGCCCTCGGTGGACGAGCCGTTCCCGATGTCGGTCCTGGAGGCCCTGTCGGTCGGCGTCCCCTCGGTGGTGACCCACTCCAACGGCCTGGCCCGCGACATCGCCGCGGCGGGCGCGGGCGCGGCGGTCGACCCGGGCCCGGCGGGCGTCGCGGCGGCGGTCCTGTCCCTGCTGGACTCGGCGACCAACACCACGGCCTCCCTCGCGGCCCGCGAACTGGCGGCGAAGTCCTTCTCGATGGAAGCGGTCCTGAACACCCTGCTCCCGGTCTACGAGGGCGCGGCACAGCGCTGACCCTGCGGGGCGCGTCCCCGGGTCACAGGCCCCGGCGGGTTTCGTCGACCACCGGGAGGGCGCCGATGCGTCGGCGCTTGAGGACGCTCGCGTAGACCGCGAGGCCGATGGCGCCGGCCACCATCATGATCACGCCGACCAGGTCGAGGTTCACGCTCTGCATCTTCCAGTCGGACGCGAAGGTGAGGATGGCCCCCACCACGATCAGGCCTATGCAACCGCTGATGCCCCTCATCGAATTCGCCTCCGCAGTCGTGGTCGGGGAGAACCCCGCCGTGTGCACCCTCGACTGCCCCCGTTCCGGGAACGAAAACGCCCCCGCCGACCGGGAGTTCGGGTGGGGCGGTGCTCGGGCTCGCCTCACGCCGGCGGCCGGCCGGAGGGAAGAGCCAGTTCGGCGCAGACGAGCTCGCCGTCGTAGTCGAAGAGGCCCACCAGGCTGGCCTGAAGGTGGCCGCGCACGCGCACGGCACCGATGCCATCACCGACGCGGTGGCCTCCGGTGTCGACCCCATCCAGCACTGCCCCTGGACGACCGCGGACGCCCTCCACCTCCGCCCCGCCCGGGCTGAACTTCGCCGCGTTGTCCAGCAGGTTCCCCAGCAGCCGGCTCAACCGCGCCGGCACCCCCGCCACCACCGCCAGCGCCTCCTCCCGCGCCGGCGTCCGCACCCGGAACTCCACCCCCGGCCAGTGCGCCCGCGCGGCCCCCACGCAGTACTCCACCAGGGGAGCCAACCGCACCTGTTCCACCAGCAGCTGCGGCTCCTCGTCCCGCGCCAGCTCGATCAGGTCGTTGACCAGCCCCGTCACCTCGCGCAGCTGCCGACCGAGCGCCAGTGAGGCCCGCTCGCGCTGCTCCACCGTCAGCCGCTCCCCCCGCGCCAGCAGCTCCGCGTTCGTCCGCAGCGCCGTCAGCGGCGTCCGCAGCTCGTGCGAGGCGTCCGCGACCAGCCTGCGCTGCGCGGTCACGGACTGCTCCAGCTCGCCGAGCATGGTGTTGAAGCTGCCCGCCAGCCGGGTGACCTCGTCTTCCGCGCCCCGCCCGGGCCCCGGCGGCGGCAGCTCGATGCGGTGCCGCGGATCCCGCGTGGCCGCGATCCGCTCGGCCATGGCGGTGAGCCGGGTGACCGGTGCCAGGCCCGTCCGCGCGACCCAGTAGCCGAGCAGCGCGGCCAGCAGCACCCCGGCGGTGGCGGTGAGGGCGAGCCAGCGGGCGGCCCGGTCGATGCCGGTCTCCACCGAGTCGGAGCGCACGGCGACCTGGAGGGCCCGGTCCTTGAGGAAGTCGGTGGTGAGCATCCGGGCGGGATGCCCCTCGACGACGATGTCGGTGTAGAAGGGGGCCCGCGCCTCCACGGCGACCTGCCGGGTGGCCGGTGCCACCGGCATCCGGTAGGCGGCCTCCCCTCCCGCCGGGTCCTTCGACGGGTCGGCCGGGACGATCTGGACGCAGGCGGGCGCGGCCAGGTACCGGCAGTCCCACGAGGCGGTCCCCGGCGGCGAGTCCCCGTACTGCTTCGCGGCGAGCCGGGCGGCCTGCGTCAGGCTCAGGTCGAGCTGCCGGAAGAGCGCGGCCCGCCCCTGCAGGAAGGCCGCGGTGCACACGCCGAGCGCGACGAAGGCCACGGCCGCGGTGACGGACAGCGCGAGCCGGGTCCGCAGCGGCCGGCGGCGGCGCCACGGCGCACCGCGCCGGCGCCGGCCCCCGCCGCCCCCGCCGGCCGCAGCGCCCGCAGCGCCCGCGCCGCTCACGCGGTCTCCAGCCGGTACCCGACCCCGTGCACGGTGTGCACCAGCCTGGGCTCGCCCCCGGCCTCCAGCTTCCGCCGTAGGTAGCCGACATAGACGGCCAGCGAGTTGGAGTCCGGCCCGAAGTCCCGCCCCCACACCAGTTCCAGGACGAGCTCGCGCGGCAGCACCTGCCCGGGGTGGCGCAGGAGCAGTTCGAGCAGGGCCGCCTCGGTGCGGCTGAACTCCAGCGGCCGTCCGCCGCGCCGCCCGGTGCGGGTCACCGGGTCGAGCACCAGGTCCCCGTAGGAGAGCTCGGGCGCGGCCCCGGCCGGTTCGGGGGCGGCCCGCCGCAGGAGCGCCCGCACCCTGGCCACGAGCTCGTCGAGCGCGAACGGTTTGACCAGGTAGTCGTCGGCCCCGGCCTCCAGTCCGTCGACCCGGTCGCTGACCGCGTCGAGGGCGGTGAGCACGAGGACCGGCGTACGGTCGCCCACCGCGCGCAGCTGCCGGCAGACACCGAGCCCGTCCAGCACCGGCATCATCACGTCGAGGACCACCGCGTCCGGCTGCCAGAGCGCCACCTCGGACAGGGCGGCCAGTCCGTCGGCCGCGCCCCGTACGTCGTACCCCTCGACGGCGAGGCCGTCCTCGACGGCGGCCCGCACCTCGGGCTCGTCGTCCACCACCAGAATCCGCTGCATGCCGCAAAGCCTGCCAAACCGGCGGCCGCAACCTCTTAGAACCTTCTTAGGACGCACCGGGAGTGTGCGTCCATGACCACTTCACCCTCGCGCGCACCGTCACACCGGCCGCTCTCCGTCGTGATCGGCGCGGGCGGAACCGGCGGCCACATCTACCCCGGACTGGCTCTGGCCGAGGCGCTGCGCGCCGCGGTACCCGGCGCCGTGGTCTCGTTCATCGGGACCGAACGCGGGCTGGAGACGGAGCTGATCCCGGCCGCCGGCTACCGGCTGCACACCGTCGACATGATCCCCTTCGACCCGGCGCTGGGCGCGGCCCGCTACCTGCTCCCGGCGGCGCTGCTGCGCTCGGCGGGGCAGGCGCGGGCCGTGATCCGGGCCCAGGGCGCGCACGTGGCCGTCGGCATGGGCGGCTATCCGAGCGCGCCCGCCGTGCTCGGGGCCCGGATGGCCGGGCTGCCCGCGGTGATCCACGAGTCCAACGCGGTGCCGGGCCGGGCCAACCGGTTCGCGGCCCGGCTCACCCCGCACATGGCGGTGGCCTTCGACCGCAGCCGGGCACACCTGGCGGGCGGGGCGCGGGCGCTGACCACCGGGATGCCGATCTCGGCGGCGCTGGCGCGGCTCGCGGTCCTGCCCGCCCGCGAACGGGCGGCGCTGCGCGCGCGGGCCCGCGGCGAGCTCGGGGTGCCGGACGGCCGGCGCCTGGTGGTGTTCAACGGCGGCAGCCTGGGCGCCGTCCGGCTCACGGAGGCCGCGGCCGGACTGGCGGCTGCCTGGCAGGCACGGGACGACGTACAGCTGCTGATCAAGACGGGCCCGGCCGTGCTGGCGGACACGGCGGCGCGGCTGTCGGCTTCGGGCGGGCAGCGGATCGCCCGGGCCGTGCCCTACCTGGACCGGATGGACCTGGTCTACGCGGCCGCCGACCTGGTGGTGTGCCGGGCCGGCTCCGCGACGGTGGCCGAGCTCGCCGCGACCGGCGTTCCGGCCGTGCTGGTCCCGTACCCGCACGCCCCGGGCGACCACCAGACCCACAACGCCCGGGTGCTGTCCGACGCGGGCGCCGGGCTGCTGCTGCCGGACGGGGACGCGACCGCCGACCGCCTCGCGCGGCTGCTCGCCCCGCTGCTGGCCGATCCGGCGGGGCTCGCCGCGATGGCCGGCGCGGCCGACCCCGGACCGCACGCGCGGGCCGCCGAACTGCTGGCGGCGCAGGTGCTGCGCGTCGCCGGCTTCCCCTCACTCTCCCCCTCTCCCCTGGAGCTCGTATGACCATGCCCACGACCCCCACGACCCCGATCATGCCCGCGCCCGCGCCCGCGGACTGGACGGGCCGCACGGTGCTCGTCACGGGCGCCGAGGGGTTCATCGGCTCCACCCTCGTGGACCTGCTGGTGGAGCGGGGCGCGAAGGTGCGCGCCTTCGTGCACTACAAGCCGTACGCGGAGAAGGGCCACCTGGCCCGTTACCTGGCCGGCGCCGAAGCTGACGCCTCCGCCCCCGCCTCCGTCGAGATGTGGGCGGGCGACATCCGCGACGCGGGCCGCGTGAGCGACGCCGTGGCCGGCTGCGACACGGTCTTCCACCTGGCGGCCCTGATCGGGATCCCGTACAGCTACGCCTCGCCCGGCGCGTACGTCCAGACCAACGTCACCGGCACCGAGAACATGGCGGAGGCCTGCCGCCGGCACGGCGTGCGCCGCCTCGTGCACACCTCCACCAGCGAGGTCTACGGGACGGCCCTGACGGCCCCGATCTCCGAGAGCCACCCGCTCCAGCCGCAGTCCCCGTACTCGGCGTCGAAGATCGGCGCGGACATGATGGCGCTGTCGTTCCACCACGCGTTCGAGCTGCCGGTGACGGTGGTCCGGCCGTTCAACACCTACGGTCCCCGCCAGTCGGCGCGCGCGGTCATCCCCACGATCCTCGCCCAGCTCCACTCGGGCGCCCGGGAGGTCCGCCTCGGCTCCCTGACCCCGACCCGGGACTTCACGTACGTGACGGACACGGCGGCGGGCTTCCTCGCGGTCGCGGAGTGCGACCGGGCACTGGGCGAGGTGGTCAACCTCGGCGCCGGCGAGGAGATCTCCATCGGCGACCTGGCGCGGGCCCTGATCACCGCGTCGGGCCGGGACGCGGAGGTCGTCGTGGACCCGGCCCGGCTGCGGCCCTCGGGCAGCGAGGTCCAGCGCCTGCTGTCGGACAACGCGCGGGCCCGCGAGTGGGCGGGCTGGAAGCCCCAGGTCTCCCTCCACGAGGGCCTGACCCGCACCTCGGACTGGATCGCGTCCCACCTCCACCTCTTCGCCCCGGACCGCTACCAGGTGTAGGCGGAGCCCAGGGACCGCGGAGCCCAGGACCGCGGGGCCTAAGGACTGCGCAGGCTGCGGACGTCCAGGTGGCGGAGCACCCGGTCGACGATCTCGGGATCGGCGCCGGGCTCGCTCCGGGCGGCCAGGACCTCGTGGCGGGCGGCGGACATCATCTCCAGCTGGATCCGCTGCACGTCGCGCAGCCGCTCCACCCGCTTCGCGTACGCCTCGCGCCGCTCCTCGTCGACCATGTCGGGGCTGATCCTGGCCCCCACGTCGTACGCCCGCCGGTAGAGGATCTCCACCAGGTCCTCGGGGAGGTCCTCCGCCTCCTCGATCTCCTTCAGCCTGCGCTTGGCGGCCTTGGCGGCGCGGATCGCGAGGGTACGGGCGATCTCCGCCTCCGCGTCGGTGTCCGCCTCCACGCCCAGCCTGCGGACCAGCCAGGGCAGGGTCAGCCCCTGGACCACCAGGGTCACCATGATCACGGCGAAGGCGATGAAGATGATCTGGTCGCGGCCCGGGAAGTCGGTCCCGGCGTCCGTCTTGAGCGGGATGGCCAGGGCGAGCGCCACCGAGGCCACGCCGCGCATCCCGGCCCACCACATCACCACGGACTCCCGCCAGCTCAGCGGGATCTCCTCGTCGTAGTCGCGCAGCGAGTGGAGCCGTTTCGCGAGCCAGCCGGCGGGCAGCAGCCACGCCAGCCGTACGCCGATCACCACGGCGACCACGGCCGCGGCCCAGCCGGCCATCTCCCACTCCCGGCCGCGGGCGACGCCGAACACGTTGTGCAGCTCCAGCCCGATCAGCCCGAACGCCACACCCGTGACCAGCATGTCGACGACCTCCCAGAAGGTGTGCCCGGCCAGCCGGCCCAGCACGTCGTCGGCGTCGGTCGCGTACTCGGCGAGGAACAGCGCCGTGGTCAGCACGGCCAGCACGCCCGAGCCCCGGAGCTCCTCGGCCACCACGTAGGCCACGAACGGCACGAGCAGCGTCAGCCCGATCTGGAGCGTGGCGTCGCCGAGCCGCCCCATGAGCCGGTTGGCGGCCCAGCCCAGCGCGAGCCCGACGGCCACGGCGACGACGGCGGAGAGCACGAACTCCCCGAGCGCCGCGGGCCAGGAGAAGCTGCCGCTCACGGCGGCGGCGATGGCCACGTGGTAGAGCACGATGGCGGTGACGTCGTTGAAGAGCCCCTCGCCCTCCAGGATCGACACCATCCGCCGGGGCAGCCCGAGCGAGCCGGCCACGGCGGTGGCGGCGACGGGGTCGGGCGGTGCGACGAGCGCGCCGAGCGCGACGGCGGCGGCGATCGGCAGCCCGGGCACGACGGCGTTCGCCACGGCGGCGACGGCGGCCGTGGTCACGAACACGAGCGCGACGGCCAGCAGCAGGATGGGCCGCACGTTGGCGGCGAACTGGCGCCAGGAGGTCCGCTGCACGGAGGCGTAGAGCAGCGGGGGCAGCACGAGCGGCAGGATGTACTCGGGCGGGATCTCGACATTGGGCACCGCGGGCACCAGCGCGAGCACCACCCCGCCGATGGTCATCAGCACCGGCGAGGGCAGCCCGAGCCGGTCCCCGAGCGGCACGGTCACCACGGCCCCGAGCAACAGCACGAACAGCAGAGCTAGCTGATCCACTCGCCCAGCCTGCCAGCCCGCCGTGTCCGGCGGCGCGGACCGGGACCCCGCACCCGCGTGTCGGGCTCCGCCGGGCCTCCCGGGGAACCCGGCCGGGGTCGCGGCACGGATGGCAACGGGTTGCGACGGGTTGCCGCGGGGGTTACGGCAGGGCGCGCCGCATGGACCGGTGCGGGATGTCCGCGTCCTGGAACTCCGGCCCGTAGGCCTCGTACCCGAGCCGCTCGTAGAAGCCCAGCGCGTGCGTCTGCGCGCCCAGGTCGACGAAGGACAGCCCCAGCCGCCCCGCCTCCGCCTCGATCGCCCGTACCAGCAGGGCCCCGACGCCCAGTCCGCGCGCGGACCGGGAGACGGCGAGCCGGCCCAGCGAGCCCACGTCGGCGGAGCCCGTCTTGCCCAGGGCCTCGGGCCCGTGGAGCAGCCGGCCGGTCCCGAGCGCGACCCCGTCCGGCCCCTCGGCCAGTACGTGGACCGCGATCGCGTCGTACGCGTCGTACTCGATCGACTCCGGCACGGACTGCTCGATCACGAAGACCTCGGTCCGCACCGCGAAGCAGGCCTTCATGTCGGCCTCGGTCTCGGCGACCCGCACCGAGACGGCGGGGGGACCGGGGTCCGTCACTCGCTTTCCTTCCGGATCACGTCCAGCGCGTGCTGCAGGTCCGCCGGGTAGGTGCTCGCGAACTCCACCCACTGGCCGTCCGAGGGGTGCTCGAAGCCGAGCCGCACCGCGTGCAGCCACTGCCGGGTGAGCCCCAGCCGCTTGGACACGGTCGGGTCGGCGCCGTACGTCAGGTCGCCGACGCAGGGGTGCTTGTGGGCGGCCATGTGCACGCGGATCTGGTGCGTGCGGCCGGTCTCCAGCTTGATGTCCAGCAGCGACGCGGCGCGGAACGCCTCGATCAGGTCGTAGTGGGTGACGGAGGGCTTGCCCTCCGTCGTCACGGCCCACTTGTAGTCGGCGCTGGGGTGGCGGCCGATCGGCGCGTCGATCGTGCCGCTCATCGGGTCCGGGTGGCCCTGGACCAGCGCGTGGTAGCGCTTGTCCACGATCCGCTCGCGGAACTGGTTCTTCAGGGAGGTGTAGGCGCGCTCCGACTTCGCGACGGCCATCAGGCCGGACGTGCCGACGTCGAGGCGGTGCACGATGCCCTGGCGCTCGGCGGCACCGGAGGTGGAGATGCGGTAGCCGGCGGCGGCGAGGCCGCCGATGACCGTGGTGCCGGTCCAGCCGGGGCTGGGGTGGGCGGCGACGCCGACCGGCTTCATGATGACGACGATGTCGTCGTCGTCATGGACGATCTCCATGCCGGGGACGGGCTCGGCGACGAGCTCGATCTTCCGCGGCGGTTCGGGCATCTCGACTTCGAGCCAGGCGCCACCGTGCACACGCTCGGACTTCCCGACGACACTGCCGTCGACCGACACCTTTCCCGCGGCCGCGAGGTCGGCCGCCTTCGTCCGGGAGAAACCGAACATACGGGCGATGGCGGCGTCGACGCGCTCGCCCTCTAGGCCATCGGGAACGGGCAGGGTTCGGATCTCGGGAATCGTACTCACTCGTCGAGTATGCAGGACCGGACAGACGACCGGTCCCGCGATCACTTCCGCGATCGCTTCCGCGACCCTCCGGAGGCCGGTCCCCCGGTCCGCCCCGGCGGGTCCCCGTCAGTCCTTGTGGACGGTGCCGTCCGGGTCCAGGCCCTTGAACGACAGCAGGACGATCAGGATCCCGCCGCACACGATCGCCGAGTCCGCGAGGTTGAAGACCGCGAAGTGGGAGGGGGCGATGAAGTCGACGACCGCGCCCCGGAAGACGCCCGGCGAGCGGAAGATCCGGTCGGTCAGATTGCCCAGCGCACCGCCCAGCAGCAGGCCCAGGGCGATCGCCCACGGCAGGCTGTAGAGCTTCCGCGCGAGGCGCACGATCACCACGATGACGGTGGCGGCGATGCAGGTGAAGATGATCGTGAAGGCCTCGCCGAAGCCGAAGGCGGCGCCGGGATTGCGGATCGCCTCGAACTTCAGGAGATCGCCGATGACCTGGATCGGAGGCTGGTGCTCCAGCTTCGCGACGACGAGCATCTTGCTGCCGAGGTCCAGCAGGTAGGCCAGCACCGCCACGACGAGCAGCGCCGCGATCCGCCGTCGCCCCTTGGGCGCCGCGGACTCCGGCTGGGTGTCGTCTTCCCCGGCCTCCGGCGTACCGATGATGCGCTCCGCCTCTGTCACGTGAGTCCCTCGAACTAGCTCGAACCAGGTGTTGGACGGCACCGCGCCGACCGCCCCGCCAGGTTCCTGGACCCTGACGAGACACGAGGGTACGTCAGGGCACCCACGGGCCGCCGCCCGGCGTCGTCACCGGACGGCCGGGGGCGTGCGTCACGCAGACCCGCCACACGCCCGGCAAGATCCGAAAGAGACGGCCTAGTGCCGCCGCTCCTGCTTCTGCTTGCAGTCCACGCACAGCGTGGCCCTCGGGAAGGCCTGCATCCTGGCCTTGCCGATGGGCTGGCCGCAGTTCTCGCAGATCCCGTACGTGCCCGACTCCAGGCGCTCCACGGCCCGCTCCGTCTGCTCCAGCATCAAGGAGGCGTTCGCCGCGAGGGACAGCTCGGACTCCCGGGTGATGTTCTTGGTGCCCGTGTCGGCCTGGTCGTCGCCCGCGCCGTCGCCGGAGTCCCGCATCAGGCCCGAAATGGCCGCCTCGGAGGCGTCGAGCTCGGCGCGCAGCCGCAGCACCTCGCTCATCAGCTCGCTGCGGGCCTCCTCGACCTCCTCGTGCGTCCACGGGTCCTCCCCGGGCCGTACGGCGAGCTCGCCCGGCGTGCCCGCCCCCGCGCCCCGCGCCTTGGGCAGCCCGCTCCTCGCGGCCGCGGCCGTCTTCCTGGCCGTGCCGGTGCTCTTCTTGGCGACCACTTTGCGGGCTCCCGTCTGTCGCGCGGCCTGCGCCGCCCCCTCGGCTCCGGCCGTCTTGGCCGTGGCCTTCTTCGCGGCCGTCTTCTTGACGGCGGCAGCCTTCTCGGCGGGCGCCTTCGCGGCGGCCGTCTTCTTCGCCGGCGCCGGCGAAGGCGCCGGCGTATCGGCGGCGGACTTCTTCGTCACGGCAGCCTTCTCCGCAGCCTTCTCGGGTGTACTCCCGGCGGTCTTCTTCGCCACCATGGCCGCGGCCCCTTCACATACTGTGATCATTGCTCGCGAATCATGCCGGAACGATAAATCGACTCCGGCCCCACGGCAACGGGGCACGCGTCCAACGAGGTCAACCTGCATCCGTTGTGCCCAGCGGGGGGCCCGGTAATCCGCCCCTCGCACCCCACCCCCGCCCCTTATACACATCCGACGGGCAGAACCGCGACCTCACAGGTCTTTTTCAAAGGAACCTCATCCACCGAAATGGACGGGGTATCAACTTTTTGGCGTTGATTTTTGGCACGCTGTTGAGTTCTCAAGGAACGGACGCTTCCTTTGTACTCACCCTCTCGGGCTTTCCTCCGGGCGCTTCTTTCGTTCTTGTGTCTCCGACTCTATCAGACTCTTTCGTGTCCGATTCCCGGTCGAAGCGGGTTTCGCTTTCCAGTTCTTCGCTTTCGCGTTTCCCTTTCCGGCGAGTCCGACTCTATCAGAAGTTTTCCACCGGATTTCCCGGCTTCAGATTCCTGGATGAGGAGTCGAGGGTGCCCACTCGGAATTGCTTCTCTGGGGGCTTGTTGCCGAACTTGTCCAGTTCCAGGCAACCGTTTGACTCTACATGACACCCCCCGAAGGTTCAAAATCGACGCGACACGACCCCCCGCACCCCCGTACCCTCACCGGCCCGGGGTGGCGCCGGCCTTCGTACTCACACAAGAGGACGGCACGGCCAGGCACACGGTGCACCGCCCGACACCCGCAGGCCACCGGTGCTCGTAGCCTCTCGCTGTGACGGACAAGAATGAGGCGCCACGCACCTCGCACCATGCGTCGGCTACTCCATCAGGCGCGTCTCGTTCGACGCCTTCGCCGAGGAAGACTCCCTGGAGATCACCCTCAGGGAGGGCCATGGAAGCCGGACGTAGTCATCTCCCTCTCCAACCTCCACCACGTCTCGGTCGACAAGCCCCCACAGATCGCCGGCAGCTTCATCGACGAGATCTCCCTGATCCACCTCCCGGCGCTACCGCACCCATGGCCCGCGGACACCGCTGACCATGTCCGGCGGTTCGACGGACTCTGTGAACTCGCGTGGCTGCGGATCGTTGGGCCGGTTCAAATCGAGACTGTCGCCTCGATCGTGACGATTTACACCGCAATGAGCGATGACCAAGCCTCAGTGGTTCAACCCCCTCCCCAAGATCTGTGCCGAGCCGAGTAGCGACGTCGTCTTGACGCGACATCGGAAGTCACACGCTTCGCGTTCCCAAGCAGCTCGGCGAACGCCGTCGCGGCGGTGTCGCGATCCTCGAACCGGTCGACCCAGAGGGAGGAGGTGACGGCCTCGGCGTCCCGATCTGTCTCGAGCCGTCGGCGCTAGTGCTGTGACCGGGAAGGTTTGCCGGGTCGCGGTGTCCGGTGCGGTGCATCTCCCCCAGCTACCGCTGGGAGGGGCCCCCGGGCGGAGGGCCGCCGCTTGTACTGGACGTACTTCGGTGGTCCGACAACGCGGCGAGGTGCCGTGCCGGGCGCCGTGACCCGGTGGACCTTTCCGGTCACAGCACTAGCCGTCCCACAACAGGTTGGCGGGCAGAGGCCCCTCCGATCCCTGGTCCGCGAACCGGATCTCGCACGTCGCCCAGGAGTCGTCGAGGAGATCCAGCAGCCCAAGGCCTGCCGTACCTGCTGGGCCACGTCCAAGCACTCGTCAGTGAACACCTCACCGGCCCAGGAGTGCGCGACCTCGTTGGCGGTGAGCGGCCGGTCAGGCCCTCGACATCGGCCCATCCCCCAGGAGCCTCGACAACGCCTCGCTCGGCGAGCCACACATCCGCGCATCCTCGACGCTTCTTCATCGACATCGATCACAGCGGCGGCGCCAAGGTGACCCCGAAGCCGTGAACGAACGACTCCCGTCTCCACCCCGCCCGCCAACGCATCAGCGTGCGGTTCGCCATGCTCCGCGACGGCACGTTCTACGGGCCCCGCCACCCCCGGCGGGGCTCGTAGAACCAGCCCTCAGGCCGGTCAGGTCAACCGCTTGTGCCGTCGGCCCACGCCGAGATCTCCGCGGCACCCCGCCGGACAGCTTCCGGGACGGGACCTTCTGCGAACCGCAGCCTGTTCGGACGGTCGCTCCGCAGACCTAGACCATGGTCAGGAGGTGATCCGAGGGCCCGTAGTCGATCTTCCAGTCGACATACACTCCCGCGGCCCCGTCCCTCTGGCACCGCGGACCGACCCGTCACCGGCTAGGGAGAACGCGACCGCGGTCTCGAACTTCTCGCTCCCGCACGGGCAGCAGGCCTCGCCAGGATCCGCGTCCTCCCAGAACTCCTCGCTATCCGCGATGAACGCGCGGCCGCCGCAACCAGCGCACACCCGCTCGGCTCCACCCTCGACACCCTCGCCAACCTGATCATCACCATGCACGGGCACATCGTTCCGGCCGGTGTGGAGTGGACCGCTGCCTTCGCGGATCTGGACTCGGCGGACTTTCCGGTGCTCTGGGTCCTGACTCCGTATGGGGACGCTGTGTTCAACCAGCGGCAGATGCCGTTGCTGCTGGCGGAACTCGACCGGCTTCCGGCCGCCTGTGGTGGCGAGTGGGTCACTCAGGCCCGCGAGTTGTGCCAGGTCGTCGAGCGCGGTTCGCACCTGTATGTGTGGTTCCTTGTCGGCGTACGCTTCAAAGTGCAGCGGGCCGTATTCGCGAACGTGCACCACGCGTCATGGCCGATCTTGCCGGACTGTCACGGGGTGGCGTTGCCGCCTTGTTCGAGTTCCTTGAGGAACTGTCGTTGGCCGTCCAGGAATCCGTCCGCGAAGAGCGAGCGGGGCGAGAAGAGCGCAGTGAGCGTGATCTTGAGGTCCGACTGCTCGATGGACTGCTTGAGCAATGAATGGGTCGCGTCCGGGTAGCGCTTGGCCGTCAAGGCACCGCCTGCGTCCAGCACCTCGCGGTAGACGCGCTCCGTGTCGGCGATGTCTACGTTGATGTCATGACCCGCGAGGGCCAGCAGCACCGGTACGCCGCGCAGGGCGCGAAGGTCTTGCGTGGCGTCCGCGGTGTAGTTCTTGGAGATGAAGCCCCAGCGATCGTCGGTCATGCCGTCCGCGTCGCCGCCCATGGCCTTGACGTACTCCTCGAAGGTCGCGTGGCGTTCCAGCAGCCGTCGGGTCGTGTCGCTCTTGGCGATCGCCGCGTTGGTACGGGCTGCCGGCGCGCCGTCGGCGCGCAGCTCGGCGAGGAGGTTGTAGCGGCCCTGCTGGAGCCAGTTGATCGCGGGCGAGACGGCGATGACGAAGCTCACGGGCGTCTTGGCTGCGACCTTCGGCAGGACCCAGCCCGCCTGGCTGGCGCCCCAGAGCCCGATCCGTTCGCCGTCGATGTCCGGGCGGGTGCGCGCCCAGGCGATGGCGGCGGCTGCCTCGTCGGCCCGGTCGTCCATGGACTGGCCGAGCCAGTTCCCGGGCGCGCCCGCGACGCCGGGCTTGTCCCAGGACAGGGAGGCGTAGCCGGCCTTGGCGTTCGCTTCCCACAGGGGCTTGTACCCGTCGTCATGGGTGGCGTCGACGGGGCCGTCGCCGTGGACGTACACGACCAGGCCGTGGTGCTTGCGGCTGTCCTTGGGGGTGGTCAGTACTCCGTTGAGGATGTGGCCGCCGTGGCGGATCGATACCCGCTGCTCGTCCATGGCGTAGGAGTGCTGCCACAGCACCACGCTGACGAGACCGGCGGCCACGACCAGGGCCGTGACGAGTGACCACACGGCTGTGCGGAGCCCGCGCCGTCGGGGCTGGATCTTTGGATGCATGGGATCTGACCGCCTCTGTTCAGGTGAGCGAACCTGAAACTATCAGAACGAGTACGATCGTTGTAAGCGTGATAGTTTTGAGTTCCGGGTTGCAGTGAGAGAAGAGGGCACGGCATGGGAACGGACACGACGGACACCGGTGCTGGACCGGTGACGGTCCGGCGGGGCCTTCCGGCCGGCGCCGAGCGGCGGGCGGCCGAGATGTACTGGGCCGCCTTCGGCCGTAAACTCGGCCCCGCGCTGAACCCGCCGGACAAGGCGGTGCCCTTCATCGCCGCCCACCTGAACGCTGATCGCGCGGTGTGCGCGATCCTCGACGGGCAGCTCGTCGGCCTCGCCGGCTACCAGCTCGGCGGCCGTGCCCTCACCGGGGGATCGGCCTCCGCCGTGCTGCGCGTGTACGGACACTTGCGGGGGCTGCCCAGGCTCCTGCTCCTCGCCCTGTTCGAACGCCACCCGGCCCCCGGACAGCTCGTCATGGACGGCATCGCCGTGGACCCGGGCATACGCGGGCGTGGTGTAGGGAGCCTGCTCATCGAGGAAGTGGCCGCCGTGGCGGCGGAGCAGCACTGCCGGGAGATCAGACTGGATGTGATCGACACCAATCCGCGCGCCAGGGCCCTGTACGAGCGGCGCGGCTTCACGGCCGTGGGGACCGAGCGCACGCCCTACCTGCGCGGGCTGCTGGGGTTCGGCGCGGTGACCACCATGCGTCGCACCGTCGGAACGAGAGGGGCGAAAGAACTGTGAGCGCCGAGGCGGACCACGTCGAGGTCCCCACCCGCATGCTCGTCCACGCGCTGATCCGCGAGGACGGCACCGTCGGCGCGGACGAGCTCTACACCGTCGCCAACACCCTGGGCATGAGCGACCAGCAGGTGCGGCTGTGCGCCAAACGCCTCGTGGCCGAGGGCCGGTTCACCCACGAGGGCCGTGGCCGCAAGGCGCAGCTGCACGCGACCGCGGACACCACGCGTGCCCTGGCCCCCAACGCGGACTTCCTCCGGCACGCGTTCCAGCAAGACGCCGGGCTCGCGCCCTGGGACGGTGTCTGGCACCTGGCGGCCTTCGCGGTGCCCGAATCGGCCCGCACGGCCCGGGACGCCCTGCGTGAGACCCTCGTCCACTTCGGCGGCGCCCCGCTCCAGGGCGGACTGTACGTCTGCGCCAACGCCTGGGAACCGTACGTCGAAGAAGCGGCCCACCGCCTCGGCGCCGACGAAGCGCTCACCCTCCTCACCACGACTGACCTGCGCAAGGGCGACACCCAAGAGCCTGTCGAACTCGCCCGCCGCCTGTGGTCCCTGCAGGAGATCGCCGACCGCTACCACCGCCTCAGCCGCATCACCCAGCCCCGCCTCGCCCGGCTCACCGGCCCTGCCGAACTCTCCTCATCCTCACTCCTCACCATCGCGGTCGAGCTGGCCGCCGAACTCACCCGCGCCATGGAGCCCGACCCGCTGCTGCCGCCTCAGCTCCTGCCCCAGCCCTGGCCCGGCACCCAGGCCCGGGAGCTCGTCGCCCGGTGCTGGGCGGTCCTGCACGAACGAGAAGGCGGCGAAGCCCGCCCAGCCCTCTTCCGCCTCTACGCCGACATCACCCGAGAAGCTGCAGACCGGGCCGCGCGCTGAGTACGGGACAGAGGGCGTGCACTTTGATTCGTACCGACCGGTGCATGTTCGGGGCTCTGGCAAGATTTTCGTAGGCGAAGATCATCTCGGTGAGATGGTCGGCCGGTCGGCATAGCGTCGTCGGAGGTGGGCGATCAGGACGACGCGGTGTCTGAGGAGACGGACGCCGGCGCGTCCGGCCATGATGCGTTTCTGCAGCTTGACGTCGGTGATCCGGCCCTCGTTGACCCCGGAGTTGTAGGGGGTGGTGATGCCCTGGGTGACGGCATCCCGGTCTTCGCGCAGGGCCCTGGCAAGGCCGGTCAGCGGTGCGAGTCCGGTGTTCGCGAGGTCGTCCAGCCACTTGGGCAGGGATGTCGCGTCGCGGTTGTCGAGCATGTCGGCGAACCGGCGGACCAGGTCGTGCGCGGTCCTGAGTTCAGGGCAGTGGTCGAGGAGGCGGGGCAGGCGGTCGTTGATGTGCGGGCTGCGCCGGTGAGGGTGGGTCGTGATCCATCGGGCGGCTTCGCGTGGTGAGGGCGGCCGCTCGCGGGGCTCGTCCAGAGGCAGGCCCCGCCTGAGCGGTGCGACGGCCATCTTCACGCGCTGGTAGTGGCCGGGATAGCCCTTGGTCTGCAGTTCTTCGTGCAGGATCTTGGCGCTGTGCTGTCCCTCGTCCCAGCGTTGCTGCAGGTAGTCGAGGTAGGGATCCAGGGTAGAGAACTTGCGTGGAGGGCGCCGCACGACCTCCTGCCAGGTGCGGGCTCGGGCGTACTTGCTGACGGTGCGGCGGTTCAGGCCGAGCTCCCGGGCCACGGAGCTGTGGCTCCGGCCAGAGCGGGTCAAAGCCTGAACGGCTTCGAAAAGCCTTCGAGCGTGACGCTCGGCCAGCGTGTCCTCGGTGGTGTTCTCGACGCACTCCTCGACCGGTGCGGCAGCGGTGTCGTTGATCGGAGGCAGTGCTGCGGGCAGGCAGCCGCGGTGGGTGGAGGCGATGTCCTGGACTCGGCGGGAGAGGCCCTGCCAAAGGTGAAAGCGGTCACTGACCTGCACGGCGTCCGGGGCGCCGACGGTGATGCCCTGCCGGTAGGCGAGGGAGCCGTCGCGGCAGGCGACCTCAACCCCTGGGTGTTCGCGGAGCCAGCGGCCGAGCCGTTCCGCGTCGCGTCCTTCCCAAAGCGTAAGCGGGAGCCGCGTGGTGGCGTCGACCAGGAGAGTTCCGTAGGTGTCGCCGTAGAGTGCGAAGTCGTCCACCCCCAGCACCCGCGGCGCAACCAGCGGCGGCAACGGCACCCGCATCAGCTGGGACAGGACGGCGACCCGCGAAAGCCTGATGTTCAGCATCCGAAGCATCCGGGAACCGCCCCGGCCGGCCAGCACGACTCCGACGTCCTCCACCAGGCGCTGCAACGCCGGTGTCCGCCGCTGGTAGCGCACGGTCAGCCCCGGTACTTGCTCGGCGAAAGTCGCCTTCGAGCAGGCCATGTTTTCGCAGTACAGACGGCGTACGGACAAGATGATGCGTAAAGGCTTGCCTGCGAGCGTGACGTCGGAAAGGCGCCGTACATAGCGGCTGTGGCGCCACCCGCTGAGCTGTCCGCATCCCGTACATCCCGCTGGAACACCGGATCTCGTGCGGGCCCGGACCGCCACCACAGCATCAGAGACCTCGACCGAGTCCACGAGGACATCAGCCAACTGCGGCAACAGACCGACCAGTTCACCAGGGCACAGTCAAAGACTGCCCGCCGCGCAGACCGACTGCCCCTCCTGACGAGATGATCTTCGCCTACGAAAATCTTGCCAGAGCCATGTTCGGGTGTACGCCGACATTCCTCGGCGACTGACCCTGTTCGGCTGGGCTTCAACTCTCCTGGGGTCGTTGCTTACTTGCCCTCCGGCGGGCTTGCTGTCCGCGATGTGTCCCAGGATCGCGAGCAGGTCGCCGTCGGCAAACCGCCCTGCCGTGGCCGCAAGACCGCGGGCCTGGTCGACTCTGCCGTTGACGCCCCGGCACCACACCCTCGCGCCGGTATAGCCCGGCGGGGTCGAGTAGCGCACCGAGTTGAAACTGATGGTGCGGTCCGGACTCAACTGGCTCCACAACTGGACTTTGCCACGGCCGCCGACAGGGTTGTCGGAGCACCGACAGCCCGCCTTTGCCGGCGACATCGCCCAGGGAGCCACGGAGGCCGGAGCGGTGGTTTTCGTGTGCGCTACGTGTGGAGTCTCCCTGACCGAGGCACTCACACGACTGCCCGCGGTGCCCGAGGCTCCGTATTACGCGTGGTGGGACGCCGACGAGCCCGGCCCGTCACCGGCCACCGTGCCTCCGGGCTGCTACGCGATCGAGACGGAGCCGTACGGAGCGCCCCTGGTGGTCGCCCGAGCACCCGGGCCCGTGATGCCGCGTCGGGGGGCGAAGAGCGACGTGCACGGGCAGCCGCTGGTGTCGCGGGGCCCGCGGGGCAACATCGTCATCAACCCGGGTGACGCCCGCGGCCTGGAGCTGCGGCACGCGTCCGCCGCCTGCTGCGGAGCGACTCCGGACGGCGGGATGAACCAGATGTGCCCCTGCGGGACACTCGTCGCAACGCTCTGCTCCGACTGCTGCCTGCCGTACGAGCTCCACCTCTCCGCCGGCCACGTCCGCGCCGTTCACCCCTGAGGGCCGCCCGTCTCACTTCGGGCCGCACGATCGGGACGCTCGAGCTGGTCCGGACCCAGGAGCCGCTGCGTCGACACCTTCCGGCCCCGCCCGCGGACATCCTGGATGTCGGCAGGGGGCCGGCGTGCACGCCGGTGGCTCACGGACGACGGATACCGGGTCACTGGGGTCGATCCCGTGCAGCGGCACGTCAGCCAGGCCCGGCCCTGGGCTGACGGCCTTGGTCGGGGACGCGCAGCAACTGGACCGGGAGGACGAATCGATCGACGCGGTGCTCCTGCTCGGTCCCCTCTGCCAGCTACCTGATCCTTCGGGCCGGGCACGAGCATGGCGGGAGCACACCGGACCGTCAGGCCCGGCGGCCTGGTGGCCGCAGCCGCTCAGCCGCTCAGCCGTAACCAGCATGCATCTGCTCGCCCTCGTACGGCGGCCGTCCAGGCGCTGACCAGCTGGCGTGGTCAGTCGGGCCTGTTCTTTCGTTTTCGCCCCACCGACGGGGGCAGGTCAGGCTGCGTCGTCCAGGAGGCCGAAGGCTTCCGGGAAGTCCTCGAGGAACTCACGGCGCGACGGATCGGTCTCCTCCGCGGCCATCTTCCCCAGCAGCTCGAGGAATTCGGTCCGCTGGTCGTTCGACAGGTCGCCCACCAGGTGGGCGGCGCCCTCCAAGACCTTGACCGCGTCGTCGGGATCCATCTGCTCGTCCTCGCTGCCCTCCACGAACCAGAGGACATCGACCAAGGCCTCGGTCAGGGCGCGGTTCAAAGACGAGTACACGGGCATCAGTTCGTTCTCCCAGCAGTGGAGTTCAGAGTCCGGCCATCCCAGCACACACCACTGACACGGTCAGCAGCGGCGGTGCCACCACGCCAACTCCGTTGGTGTCAGGGGTTCGTGGTGGGTTCGGTTGAGGAGCATGTCGTCCAGGGCCTCGACCCGTGCACGCAGTTCCGCGGAGGCTTTCGGCGGCAACAGGAAAAGGGCTTCCTGCAGCTTGTCCCGCGCCCAGCCCTCGCCGCAGCACGAGCAGGTGAACTCCGACTCCCACCGCTTCCAGCGGCGCTTGCTCCCGTGGACTCGGACGGACCACACGCTGAGTGCGACGGACACGATGCCCGGGGTCAAGCGGTCGCGCTCGAGGACCCGGACGGCCGCGTTCGCCGCACCCGACAGTCCTGGGACATCGCGGTACCGCGCCCACGGATTGCGCGAGCCCCGCTCACGCGGTCGAAGTGTCGCCGGCGCTCTACGCGGCACGGTCCCTTCCCGTGGATGTCATGAACCGGATCATCGCACGCTGCGGGCGCGGCGGCGGCGCATTTTGCCCGCCGCATTCTGCGCCGCACGCGTTGCATGGAACAAATGATCTGGTCCAGAACGCAGAAAAGCCCCGCACCATAAGGTGCGGGGCTTTCCCACAATAATTGTTCGGCGGCGTCCTACTCTCCCACAGGGTCCCCCCTGCAGTACCATCGGCGCTGAAAGGCTTAGCTTCCGGGTTCGGAATGTAAACCGGGCGTTTCCCTAACGCTATGACCACCGAAACACTACCCACTCCGAGGAGCCCTCCCCCATGACGACCATGACGACCATGCCGACCACGCCCGCGACCACGCCGACGACCCCGAGCGCGCGGTCCGCGCCGTCCGCGGCGCACCCCGCGCTGGACACCGCGTACTTCAGCCGCTGGATCGCCGAGACCAACCGGCTCGTACGCCGGGACAGCGCGCGCCTGACCGAGCTGGACGCGGTCATCGGCGACGGGGACCACGGGGCCAATCTCGTACGGGGCTTCGGCGCCGTCGGCGCGGCCGTCGCCGAGCAGCGGCCCGCCACCCCCGGGGCGCTGCTGACCCTGGCCGGCACGACGCTGACGAACACCGTGGGCGGCGCGTCGGGCCCGCTGTTCGGCACCGCGCTGCGCCGCACGGGCAAGGTGCTCGGGGACACCGAGGTGCCGACCGCGGCCGAGCTGGGTGCCGCGCTCGGCGCCGGGCTGCGCTCCGTGCAGAAGCTGGGCGGCGCCGAGCTCGGCGACGCCACGCTGGTGGACGCGCTGGCTCCGGCGGTGAAGGCGCTGTCCGAAGCCGCCGGGGCGGACCGCCCGCTGCGCGAGGCCCTGGACGAGGCGGCAGCGGCGGCCCGCGCGGGCGCCGACGCCACCGAGGGGCTCGAAGCCCGCAAGGGCCGGGCCAGTTACCTCGGCGAGCGCAGCGTCGGGCACCAGGACGCCGGGGCCAACTCCGTGGCCCTGCTGATGGAGGCGCTGCGCAGCGCGGTCGACGCCGCCGGGGCGGAGCTCGCGCCCGGGGAGCCGGCCGTGGAGCCGGTCGTCACCGCGGCCCCGGCGGACCGGCCGGCGCCGAAGACCCGTACCGGCCGGGTCGGCGTGGTCCTGGTCTCGCACAGCAAGGCGGTCGCGGAGTCCGTCGCCGCCCTGTCGGGGGCGCTGATCGGCTCGGTCGAGCCGGCGCCGCTCGCGGTGGCGGGCGGCACCCCGGACGGCGGTATCGGCACGAGCGCGGAGCTGATCACGGCCGCCGCCCGGTCCGTGGACGAGGGACAGGGCGTGGCGGTGCTCTGCGACATGGGCAGCGCGGTACTGACGGTGAAGTCGCTGCTGGGCGAGGAGCCCTCCCAACTGCCCGAAGGCGCCCGGATCGTGGACGCGCCGTTCCTGGAGGGCGCCGTGGCGATCACCCTGACCTCGGCGATCGGCGGCGACCTCGATGCCGTGCTGGCCGCCGCCGAGGACGCGCGCGGCTATCGCAAGCGCTGACCGGGGGCCGGCGGGGCCGAGGGGAGGGCGCCCTTGAGCAGGAGGGTGTCCAGTGGTTCTGCGGGCCCCTTCGGCTCGGCGGCGGCCCCGGCCCGGGGCGCGGCTCCGCACAGCGCCTGTTCGCGCAGGGCGGCCAGGGCCGCGTCGACCGGATGCGGCACCGGGCGGCCCTGCGCGTCCGTGCGCTGATAGCCCATCAGGTTGATGCCCAGCGCCACCTGCCGCTTGCCGTCGGGTGTGGACATCGCCTGGGTGCCCGAGCCCCAGACCGCGCCGTCGTGGCCCCACACCGGGCCGCACGAGGTGTCCACGGTGTAGACGCCGAGGCCGTAGCCCATGACCACGGTGCCGCTCCCGTCCTTGACCGGCACCGCGGTCTTCATCTCGCGGAGCTGGGCGGCGGGCAGCAACCCGCCCTGGAACAGGGCCCGGTAGAAGGTGTTCAGGTCCTGGGTGGTCGAGATCAGCGCACCGGCCGTGCCGGCCATCGTCATGTTGTACTCGGAGTAGTCGCGGGGCGGATCGATGAGCCCGCCGAAGTTCTCGTACAGCTTGGAGTGCGGGCCCTTGATCCGCGGGTCCGTGCCGGGGAAGTAGGTGTCCTTCAGCCCGGCCCCGCGGATCACGTTCTCGGTGATCACCCGCTCCGGGTCCTTGCCGGTGACCTCGCGGATCAGTTCCCCGAGCAGCAGGTAGTTGGTGTTCGAGTACGACCAGTCCGTGCCGGGTTCGAAGAGCTGCGGGGCGCCGACCCCGTAGCCGATCAGCACCTCGGGCGCGATGGTGCGGTGGCGGAACTCGTCGAGGCTGCGGGGGGAGTTCTCCTTGAAGGACGGGAAGGCCTCCGCGACGTAGTCGGGGAGGCCGCTCGTGTGGTTGAGCAGCATCCGCACGGTGACCTTGCGGCCGCGCTCGCCCGGGAGCAGCTCGGGGAGGTAGTCGCCGACCGGCCGGTCGAGCCCGATCCGGCCCTTGGCGCTGAGCTGGAGCACCGCGACCGAGGTGAAGGACTTGGTGACGCTGCCGACCCGGTGGCGCATGCCCGGCCGGGTGGGGCGCCCGGTGGCGGTGTCCGCGACGCCGGTGGCGCCGTCCCACCGGGCGCGGCCGTCGCGGACGGAGGCGTACGACCCGTACATGCCGGCGTCGCGTACGGCGTCGAGCCGCCGGGTGAGGGACTCGCGGTCGAGGCCGCGCGCGGCGGAGTCCGAGGCCCCCGGCCCGGCGGCGGCGGTCGCCGCCGGGGCGGCCCCGGCCAGCAGGGCCAGGAGGACGGCGGCCGCGGCGGCCGTCCTGCGTGCGCGGCGGTGTCGCTCTGAGTGGGTGTGCTGCACCGGTGTCTCCCCGAGTCGGTGTGCGCTGGCGGGCAGGTGGTCGATCATGCCCACCCCGGATTCTTCCGGGGGTCCGGCGCGCGCCCATCACCCCCGGGGACGATCCGTTCGCGCGCCGCCTCGTGCTCAAGTACCGGGCGGACCTCCCCCGTACGGGTCCCTTGACGCCTGGCAGCATCAGGGGCATGACACCTCGCAAGATCCGCGGCCCGGCCGAGCGGGTGCTCGGATACGCGCGCGTCCAGGAAGCCCGCGACCCCGGGACCACGGCGGACCGGCTGCGCGAGCTCGCCGGGGACGAGATCACGCCACCGTTCGACGCATGGCCGTCCACCACCCCGGCGCCCCGCGGTCGCTGCGCGCCGAACTCCTCGCCGAGGGCGCCTGCGCCTGTCCCGGGCACTGCAGCCCGGGCGCCTGGGGCACGCTGCTCCGCAGGTGGCGGGAGACCGGGCGACCGTGACACGGGAGCGCGGCAGGTCGGCAAAGCGGAAGGAAATTTACCGGCGGTCACGTGCGGTTCCCGCACATGGCGATCGCTCAGCGTTTACGGGGTCTTGACGCGGAAACCTGCGGCCGGACCGGGTCCTGGCGATGGAATCCGCACATGAACAGCTCTTGACCTGCGGATCTCGTGAAGATTGCATGTCGGCCCGGGAGCCACCGAACCACTCTTGCCCACCACCGCCCCGGAGGCGATACCGCTCCCGCGCTCACTCACCGCATCTGCCGATCGGAACACCGCACCGATGTCTGACACGATCAGCGCCCCTCAGGCCCTCTCCCCCGCCACCGGGCCCACCCCCCAGAAGCTCAAGCGTTCCATCGGCGTCGTCGGCGGTACCCTGCTCACGCTGTCGTGCGTGACGCCCGCCTCGACGCTCTTCGTCGTCGTTCCGGACCTCTTCTCCAGCCTCGGCACCTGGACCGCCCTCACCATCGCGATCGGCTCGCTGCTCTGCGTCGGCGTCGCCTTCTGCTACTCGGAGCTGGGCACCCTCATCCCCAGCGCCGGCGGCGAGTACGCGATGGTGTCGACCCTGTCCGGGCGGCTCGCCGGCTGGCTGGTCTTCGTCCTCTCCCTGCTGGTCGTGATGATCGTGCCGCCCGTGATCGCCATGGGCACCGCCGACTACCTCGCCCCCGTGGTCGACGTACCGGCCCCGGCCGCCGGCGCCGGCGTGATGCTGCTCGCCACCCTCGCCGGCCTCCTCGACCTGCGGGCCAACGCCTGGATCACGGGCGTCTTCCTCGTCCTGGAGGTCGTGGCGGCCGCGCTCGTCGCCGTCCTCGGCTTCGCGCACGGCGAGCGCGGCGCGGACGCCCTCGTGCACGGCTCGGTGGCCGCGGAAACCGGCGGCACCTCCACCGTCACCGCGATGATGGTCGTCTCCGGACTCGCCATCGCCCTGTTCATCACCCAGGGATTCTCGACGGCCGTCTACCTCTCCGAGGAACTGGAGCACCCGCGCCGCAACGTCCCGCGGACCGTGCTCGCCACCCTCGCCATCTCCACCGCCGTCATCCTGGTCCCGGTCATCGCCATCACCCTGGGCGCCCCCGACCTCGAGGCGCTGACCTCCGGCGACCTCGGCGCGATGGTGACCGCCTGGTCCAACTCCGCCGTCGGCACCTTCGTCAGCCTGTGCGTGGCCCTCGCCATCGTCAACGCCGGCATCGTCATGGTCATCCAGAACTCCCGGGTGCTCTTCGCCTCCGCCCGCGACAAGGCCTGGCCCGCGCCCGTCAACGCGGCGCTCTCGCGGCTCGGCCGGTTCGGTTCCCCGTGGGTGGCCACCCTGCTCGTCGGCGTCCCGGGTGCGGCGATGTGCTTCGTCAACCTCGACACCCTGTACGGGGTCACCGGCGTCTCGGTGACCGGCATGTACCTGCTGGTGGCGGTGGCCGCGCTGGGCAGCCGGCGCGGGGCGCACCGCGACACGGCCGCCTGGCGGATGCCGCTGTGGCCGGCCGTCCCGGTCCTGCTGATCCTGGTGTTCGCGTACATCCTGACCCAGCAGGAGACCCAGTACCTGCTGTGGACCGGCGGGATCACCGCCGTCGCCACCCTGTACTGGGCGCTGTACCTGCGCCCGCGCAAGGACACCCGCTGGCTGGTCAGCATCCCGGTGGACGAGGACAACCCGGCTCCGGCCGCGGTTCCCGCACAGGCCTCCGCCCCGGCCCTGTAGGGCCGCCCGGCGGCCCCGCCTCCTGGCGGCCCGACGACCCGGCACCAGGACCCCGTACGCGCGGATGGCCCGCGTACGGGGTCCTTGCCGTCCCGCCGCCCGGCCACGGCCCGGATCACGGCCCGGTCCGGATCACCACCTTGCCGAACGGTGCGTCCGCCGCGTAGCCGCGGTAGGCCTCCCGGGCCTCCTCGAAGGGGTGCACCCGGTCTATCACCGGGCGGAGCCCGCTCGCCGCGATCGCCCGGTTCATCGACTCGAACTGCGCCCTGCTGCCGACGAACACGCGCCGGATGGTCGCGAGGCTCGACGCGTAGGCCTCGTGGGAGATCGCGATGCCCGGCTTCGTGGCGGTGCCGGTGGTCAGCAGAACGATCTGCCCGTAGAGCGCACCGGCCCGCACCGACTGCTCGATGGTGTCGGGGCCGCCCGTCTCCACGACCAAGTCGGCGCCGCCGCCGGTCAGTTCCCGGACCTGCGCGCCCCACGCGGGCGTCCGGAGGCGGTTCACGACGGCTTCGGCCCCCAGCGCCTTCAGCCGGTCCGCCTTCTCCTCGCCCGACGTGGTCGAGACGACCCGGCAGCCGAGCAGCTTCGCGAACTGCACCGCGAAGAGCGCGACCGGGCCCGTGCCGAGGGTCAGCACGCTCTGCCCGGGCAGCGGTGCTCCGCCCTCGCCGCCGGTCAGCGCGTTCCAGGCGGTGAGCGCGGCGCACGGCAGGGTCGCCGCCTCCTCCCAGGTCAGGTGGTCCGGGACGCGCACCGCCCCTTCCTCGTCGAGCAGCGCGTACTCCGAGAGCATCCCGTCGAGGGTGCAGCCGGGCTGGTCGACCATGGCCGGCGTGAGCCGGCCGTCGCGCCAGCGCGGGAAGTAGGTGCCACAGACGCGGTCGCCGACGGCGAACCGGGTCACCGACTCCCCCACGGCCACCACCTCGCCCGCGCCGTCGCTCAGGGGGACCACCCCGGGCACGGCGGCCAGCGGGTAGCGCTCGTGCAGGATCAGCAGGTCGCGCTTGTTGAGGGAGGCCGCGCGGACGCGGACGACGATCCCGGTCGGCCCGGCCGGAACCGGGTGCGGGCCGCCGGCGCCGCCGTGGCCGTGGCCGTGGCCTTGGCCGTGGCCGTGGCCGTGGCCGTGGCCGTGGCCGTGGCCGTGGCCGTGGCCTTGGCCGTGGCCGTGGCCGTCGCGCAGGACGATCCCCTCCACCGTGCCGAACGCCTCAAGGTGGTACGCGCGCATCTTCGCCTCCAGATGGTCCCGATGTCCCGATGTCCCGATGACGCCGATGCTCCGGTGCCCGGACACGCGCGGCAATTCCCTCCGGGGAATGGCGGGCTCCGCCGGGCCGGGGGTTAGAAAGGGGTCATGGCCACCACCGCTGCCGCCTCGACCGCCCCGGCCTCCTCCCCAGGGCCCTCCCCGTTCGCCCGCGAGATGCGCCGGCGCAGGTCGCTGCGGCGCATGAGCCAGCTGGAGCTGGCCACGCTCGCCGGGACCACCCAGCGCCACCTCAGCTTCATCGAGAGCGGCCGCTCGGTGCCGGGGCGGGCGATGGTGGTACGGCTCGCCGAATCCCTCGGGCTGACCCTGCGGGAGCGCAACGCCCTTCTGCTGAGCGCCGGTTACGCACCCCTGTACGCCGAGTCGGCGCGGGACGCGGAGGCAGTCGAGCCGGCCATGGAGGCGCTGCGGTCCATCCTGACCGGCCACCTGCCGTATCCGGCGGTGGTGGCCGGCCCGCGCGGGGAACTCGTCCTGGCGAACGCCGCGTTCGACCTCCTCACCGAGGGCGCCGCCGCGCACCTGCTCGAACCGCCCGTGAACGTGCTGAGACTCGCCCTGCATCCGCAGGGCATGGGGCCGCGCGTGGTCAACGCGGCGGCGTGGGGGCGGCACATCACGGAGGGGCTGCGGGCCCGGTCGGCGGCCCATCCGGATCCCGGCCTCGACCTGCTGGTCGAGGAGCTGACCGGCTACCTGCCGGCCGCCGTCCCGGACCAGGCCGGGCACCTCGGCTTCGCCGTGCCGCTGCGGCTGCGCTCCGCGGACGGCGAGCTGAGGCTGCTGACCACGCTGACCTCCTTCGCCACGGCCGTCGACGTGACCCTGGCCGAGCTGCACCTCGAGGCCTTCCTGCCGGCCGACGCGGCCACCGCCGAGCTGCTGCGGCGCCGCGAGGAGCTCCGGAAGCGCCCGGCCTAGACGGGCCCCCTGCCCGCCATTCGGAACGATTTCGTCCAACATCCGGACCGTGCTTGTCGATACCCACCGCACACCGACAGGATGCGCCCATGGCCCCCGTACTCACCTCGCGCCGTCACGTGGATCTGCCGCGCGTGTCGACCATGCTCTGTCGGGCCGCCGCCTTCCGTACGCACGGCTGTTGATCCTCCGATCCGCCGTTCCTGACTCCGTACGGACGATTCCGCGCCCGGCTCCACGCTGACTCCCGCGGTCCCCTCCCCCCTCGCGTTCGCCCGCCCGTCCTCCTGCCTTCCGTGACACGTGCCACCCCCTGTGCGGTGGTCCGCGTCATGCTGCCCCGACGAGGTCTCCTCCCATGCCACAACGACCGCTCCTGCTCCACTGGTTCCTGCCCACCGGCGGGGACGGCCGCGCCCCCGGCGGGGTCACCGCGGTCCAGGGCCGCAGCGGCCGGGCCACCCGCCGGCCCGCCGACGTCCCGTACCTCGCCCAGGTCGCGCGCGCCGCCGAACAGGCCGGATTCCACTCGCTGCTGACCCCGGTGGGCCTCGGCTGCGTCGACCCGTGGATCCTGACGGCCGCCCTCGCGCAGCACACCACCCGCATCGGCTTCCTCGTGGCGTTCCGCGCGGGGTTCGCGAGCCCGACGCTTATCGCCCAACAGGCCGACGCCTTCCGCCGGTTCGCGGGCGGACGGCTCGCCCTGAACGTGGTGACGGGCGGAGACCCGGCCGAACAGCGCGCCTACGGCGACCAGCTGGCACACGACGACCGCTACGCCCGGACCGGCGAGGTGATGGCGGTGCTACGGGACCTCCTGGACGGCAAGGCCGTCGACCACGAGGGCGCCCACCTCCGCATCGAGGGGGCCGCGCTCACAAATCCCGAGTTGCGGCACCCGGTCCCGCTGTACTTCGGCGGGGCCTCGCCCGCTGCCGAGGAGGTCGCCGCGCGGCACGCCGACGTACAACTGCTCTGGGGCGAGCCGCCGTCGGCCGTGGCCACGCGCGTCGCCAGGCTGCGCGCGCGGGCGGAGGCGGCGGGACGGCAGGTGCGCTCCGGGCTGCGGCTGCACGTCATCAGCCGGGACACGGCCGCCGAGGCCTGGGCGGAGGCCGACCGGATCCTCGCCGGGCTCGATCCGGCGGCGGTGCGGGCGAGCCAGGCGCGGTTCGCCGCGATGGACTCCACCGGCCAGGCCCGGATGACGGCCCTGCACGGCGGGATCGCGGACGCCGCGCGCCTGACGGTCTCGCCGAACCTGTGGGCGGGCATCGGGCTGGTCCGCGAGGGCGCGGGGACGGCGCTCGTCGGCTCGCACGAGGAGGTGGCCGCGCGGCTGGCGGAGTACCGGGCCCTGGGCATCGACGAGTTCGTCCTGTCGGGGTACCCGCACCTCGAAGAGGCGTACCGGGTCGGCGAAGAGGTCGCACCGCGCCTGCGTGCCCTGATCGGGGAGACGGCCCCGTGACCGCGCTCACCACCACGCCCGGGACCGGGACCGGGACCGGGAAGCCCGCCGCACTGCCGGCCGGACCGGCCCCGTCGGAGGCACCGAAGTGGCTGCGCGAGGCGCTCCGCTGGGGCGCGCTGCGCCTGGTGGCCCTGGCCGTGCTGCTCGCGGCCTGGCAGGCGGCGGTGGCCGCCGAGCTGTGGCCGAGGGTGCTGGTGCCCTCTCCGGGCGAGGTCTGGCGGCAGTTCGCCCTTGCCTCCACCACCCACGACGGGGTGCGCGGGTACGGCGGCCACCTGCTGGTCGAGCATCTGGGCGTGAGCTTGCGCCGGATCGGCACGGGCTCCGCGTACGCGGTGCTCGTCGGGGTCCCGCTCGGCCTGCTGATCGGCTCGGTCCGCTGCGGCAAGACCACCCTGCTGCGCGTGATCGCGGGCTTCGCCCGCCCCGCCGCGGGCAGCGCCCTGGTGCGGGGCGCCGCCCCGCGCCCGGGGCGGGGTGCGGGGGTGGTGTTCCAGCAGCCGCGGCTGTTCCCCTGGCGTACGGTCGGCGGGAACCTCGGCTTCGCGCTGGCCCGCCACAACGTCCGGCGAGCCGAACGGCCGCGAAGGACAGCCGAGTTGCTGGAGCGGGTGGGTCTCGCGGGGATGGCCGGGCGCCGCACGTGGGAGCTGTCCGGCGGCCAGCAGCAGCGGGTGGCGCTCGCCCGCGCCCTGGCGGCCGAGCCCCAACTCCTCTTGATGGACGAGCCGTTCGCGGCCCTGGACGCGCTGACCCGGGAGCGCCTCCAGGAGGAGGTCCGCGCCTTGGCCGGGCGGCTCGGGACGACGGTGCTGTTCGTGACGCACTCCGTCGAGGAGGCGGTGCTGCTGGGCTCCCGCGTGCTGGTGATGGCGGCGGGACCGGGCCGGGTGGTGGAGGACCTCACGGTCCCGCTCCCCCGCGATCCGGACACGGACGTAACGGCGTTGCGCGCCTCCCCGGAGTTCGCCAGGCTGCGCGGCCACCTCACGGAGGCGCTGCGCCCGGACTGACGGCAATCGGCGGGCGGGGGGTTACGGGCGGGGCCACGGGCTGGGCACACGGTCTGAGGTGCGTCCCCACCGCCGTCCCGCCAGGTGACACACAGGCCGGGGCACGAGGACGGGCCACCTATCCTGGTCACGTCGGACAGCGCGGTCCGCACGGGCAGCCCGAGCTGCGCACCTGCGGGAATCCCTCCCCGGGCACCCCACCCGGCGAAAGCCGGAGAAGGACCCCGGAAGGCCTCCCCTCCCGCGCGCAAACCGGAGCCCACCTCCCAGTAGCGCTCGAAACACTGCAAGGAGCCGCACCTGTGAGCAGTGCCGACCAGGCCCACTCGACCAACACCGACGCCGCGATCACCGCCGGCGCCGCCGCCAACGCCGAACTGCGCGCGGACATCCGCCGCCTCGGCGACCTCCTCGGCGAGACCCTCGTACGCCAGGAAGGCCAGGACCTCCTCGACCTGGTCGAACGCGTCCGTGCCCTCACCCGCACCGACGGCATCGCGGCAGCCGCGCTGCTCGGCGACACCGACCTGGAGACCGCCGCCAAGCTCGTGCGCGCCTTCTCCACCTACTTCCACCTCGCCAACGTCACCGAGCAGGTGCACCGCGGCAAGGAGCTCCGCGCCCACCGCGCGGCCGAAGGCGGCCTCCTGGCCCGCACCGCCGACATGCTCAAGGACGCCGACCCCGAACACCTGCGCGAGACGGTCAAGAACCTCAACGTCCGCCCCGTCTTCACCGCACACCCCACCGAGGCCGCCCGCCGCAGCGTCCTCAACAAGCTCCGCCGCATCGCGGCCCTCCTCGAAGAGCCCGTCGCCGGCGCCGGCGAACGCCGCCGCCACGACCTGCGCCTCGCCGAGAACATCGACCTCGTCTGGCAGACCGACGAGCTGCGCGTGGTCCGCCCCGAACCCGCCGACGAGGCCCGCAACGCCATCTACTACCTCGACGAGCTGCACGCAGGCGCCGTCGGCGACGTCCTCGAGGACCTCGCCGCCGAACTCCAGCGCGTCGGCATCGAGATCCCGGCCGGCACCCGCCCCCTCACCTTCGGCACCTGGATCGGCGGCGACCGCGACGGCAACCCCAACGTCACCCCCGACGTCACCCGGGACGTGCTGATCCTCCAGCACGAGCACGGCATCACCGACGCCCTCGAACTCATCGACTTCCTGCGCGGACTGCTGTCGAACTCCATCCGCTACACCGGCGCCACCGAGGAGCTCCTCACCTCCCTCCAGGCCGACCTGGAGCGCCTCCCCGAAATCAGCCCGCGCTACAAGCGGCTGAACGCCGAGGAGCCCTACCGCCTCAAGGCCACCTGCGTGCGCCAAAAGCTCGTCAACACCCGCGCACGCCTCGCCAAGGGCACCCCCCACGAGGAAGGCCGCGACTACCTCGGCACCGCCGAGCTGCTCACCGACCTCACCCTCATCCAGACCTCCCTGCGCGAACACCGCGGCGCCCTCTTCGCCGACGGCCGCATGGACCGCACCATCCGCACCCTGGCCGCCTTCGGCCTCCAGCTCGCCACCATGGACGTACGCGAACACGCCGACGCCCACCACCACGCGCTGGGGCAGCTCTTCGACCGCCTCGGCGAGGAGTCCTGGCGCTACGCCGACATGCCCCGCGACTACCGCGGCAAGCTGCTCGCCAAGGAGCTCCGCTCCCGGCGCCCGCTGGCGCCCACCCCGGCCCCGCTCGACGCCGCCGGACAGAAGACCCTCGGCGTCTTCGGCGCCATCAAGGACGCCTTCGAGAAGTTCGGCCCCGAAGTCATCGAGTCCTACATCATCTCGATGTGCCAGGGCGCCGACGACGTCTTCGCCGCCGCCGTCCTCGCCCGCGAGGCCGGCCTCATCGACCTCCACGGCGGCTGGGCCAAGATCGGCATCGTCCCGCTCCTGGAGACCACCGACGAGCTCAAGGCCGCCGACGTCATCCTCGACGAGATGCTCGCCGACCCCTCCTACCGGCGCCTCGTCTCCCTGCGCGGCGACGTCCAGGAGGTCATGCTCGGCTACTCCGACTCCTCCAAGTTCGGCGGCATCACCACCAGCCAGTGGGAGATCCACCGCGCCCAGCGCCGACTGCGCGACGTCGCCCACCGCTACGGCGTCCGCCTGCGCCTCTTCCACGGCCGCGGCGGCACCGTCGGCCGCGGCGGCGGCCCCTCGCACGACGCGATCCTCGCGCAGCCCTGGGGCACCCTCGAAGGCGAGATCAAGGTCACCGAGCAGGGCGAGGTCATCTCCGACAAGTACCTCGTCCCCTCCCTGGCCCGCGAGAACCTGGAGCTGACCGTCGCAGCCACCCTCCAGGCCTCCGCCCTGCACACCGCCCCGCGCCAGTCCGACGAGGACCTCGCCCGCTGGGACGCGGCCATGGACACCGTCTCCGACGCCGCGCACGACGCGTACCGCGCCCTCGTCGAGGACCCCGACCTGCCCGCGTACTTCTTCGCCGCCACCCCCGTCGACCAGCTCGCCGACCTGCACCTGGGCTCGCGCCCCTCGCGCCGCCCCGACTCCGGCGCCGGCCTCGACGGCCTGCGCGCCATCCCGTGGGTCTTCGGCTGGACCCAGTCCCGCCAGATCGTCCCCGGCTGGTACGGCGTCGGCTCGGGCCTCAAGGCCCTGCGCGAGGCCGGCCAGGGCGACGCCCTGACCGAGATGGGCGAGCGCTGGCACTTCTTCCGCAACTTCCTGTCCAACGTCGAGATGACGCTGGCCAAGACCGACCTGCGGATCGCCCGCCACTACGTCGACACCCTCGTACCCGAAGAGCTCAAGCACGTCTTCGCCCGCATCGAAGCCGAACACGAGCTCACCGTCCGCGAGGTCCTGCGCATCACCGGCGGCGAGAAGCTCCTGGACTCCAACCCGGTCCTCCAGCAGACCTTCTCCGTCCGCGACGCCTACCTGGACCCGATCTCCTACCTCCAGGTGTCCCTCCTGGCCCGCCAGCGGGCCGCCGCCGAACGCGGCGAGGAAGCCGACCCGATCCTCTCCCGGGCCCTCCTCCTCACCGTCAACGGCGTCGCCGCGGGCCTGCGCAACACCGGCTGAGACCACACGCACGAGGGGCCCGTACACCCACCGGTGTACGGGCCCCTCACGCATCCGCGCCTAACTGTTGTACGTGGACTGCGCCCGCTCCAGACCCTCCTGGACCAGACACTCCACCGCGTCCGCCGACCGGTCCACGAACCAGTCCAACTCCTTGCGCTCCGTCGAGGAGAAGTCCTTCAGCACGAAGTCCGCGACCTGCATCCGGCCGGGCGGCCGCCCGATGCCGCAGCGCACCCGGTGGTAGTCCGGCCCCATCGACTTCGTCATCGACTTCAGACCGTTGTGGCCGTTGTCCCCGCCGCCCAGCTTCAGCCGCAGCGTCGGATAGTCGATGTCCAGCTCGTCGTGGACCGCCACGATCCGCTCCGGCGGCACCTTGTAGAAGTCCCGCAGCGCCGTCACCGGACCACCGGACAGGTTCATGAACGACAGCGGCTTCGCCAGCACCACCCGCCGGTTCGCCGGCCCCGGCGGACCCATGCGGCCCTCCAGCACCTGCGCACGGGCCTTGTGCGCCTTGAACTTCCCGCCCATCCGCTCCGCCAGCAGGTCCGCCACCATGAAACCGATGTTGTGGCGGTTGCCCGCGTACTCCGCACCCGGATTCCCGAGGCCCACGATCAGCCAGGGCGCCGCGTCGTCCGACATCAAAAGCTCCTTATACGAAGACGACCGCCGTCCCGCTCCAGTGGAGCCGGACGGCGGTCGTTCAGCAAGTGCTGAGAGAGGGGGGTGAGGCTCAGGCCTCGGTGCCCGCGGCGTCGGCGGCCGGCTCCTCGCCCTGCGCACCGATGACCTGCAGGACGGCGATGTCGCCGTCGACGGCCAGGGTGGTGCCCGCCGGGAGGACCAGGTCCTTGGCGGTGATGGTGGCACCGGCCTCCAGGCCCGCGATCGAGACGGTGACCTCGGTCGGGATGTGCGTGGCCTCGGCCTCGACGGAGATGGTGTTCTGGAGGGTCTCCAGCATGTTGCCGCCCGGGGCCAGCTCGCCCTCGGTGACGATCGCGACGTCGACGGTGACCTTCTCGCCCTTCTTGACGATCAGGAAGTCGACGTGGGAGATCGAACGCTTCAGCGGGTGCTTCTGCACGGCCTTCGGGATGACCAGCTCGGTGCCGCCGCCCGCGATGTCCAGGGAGAGCAGGACGTTCGGGGTGCGGAGCGCCAGCTGCAGGGCGTGGGCGTCGACGTTGACGTGCTTCGGCTCGGTGCCGTGGCCGTAGATGACCGCGGGGGTCAGGGCGTCACGACGGGCCTGGCGGGCAGAGCCCTTGCCGAAGGACTCGCGGACCTGCGCGGCAAGCTTGATCTCGGACATGCTCACTCCTCGTGGGGTGACGGAAATGGACGACAGTCACCCGGCCGGAACACGGCCTGCTACGAAGAGCGCGTCGATAACGGAGCATCCGCACCCGTGAAAAACAGGTACGGCCTCCCTCGCCGAGCAACTCAAGGAGTGTACCCGGCGGGAAGGCCGTACCCAAAAAGGATCTAGCGCAGTGCGGACGTGCCTGCCGCCCTACTGCCCTACTGCTGCTCTTCGAAGAGACTGGTGACCGAGCCGTCCTCGAAGACCTCGCGCACCGCGCGCGCGATCATCGGGGCGATCGACAGCACCGTGATCTTGTCGAGCTCCAGGTCGGACGGGTCCGGCAGGGTGTTCGTGAACACGAACTCGCTGACCTTGGAGTTCTTCAGGCGGTCCGCCGCCGGGCCCGACAGGATGCCGTGCGTGGCCGTCACGATGACGTCCTCCGCGCCGTGCGCGAAGAGCGCGTCGGCGGCGGCGCAGATCGTGCCACCCGTGTCGATCATGTCGTCGACCAGGACGCAGACGCGGCCCTTGACCTCACCGACGACCTCGTGGACGGTCACCTGGTTGGCGACGTCCTTGTCACGGCGCTTGTGGACGATAGCCAGCGGCGCGTCCAGACGGTCGCACCAGCGGTCGGCGACGCGAACGCGGCCGGCGTCCGGGGAGACGATCGTCAGCTTGGAGCGGTCGACCTTGGCACCGACGTAGTCCGCGAGGACCGACAGGGCCGAAAGGTGGTCGACCGGGCCGTCGAAGAAACCCTGGATCTGGTCCGTGTGCAGGTCCACCGTCAGGATGCGGTCGGCACCCGCGGTCTTCAGCAGGTCCGCGACCAGACGGGCCGAGATCGGCTCGCGGCCCTTGTGCTTCTTGTCCTGACGGGCGTACCCGTAGGACGGGACGATCACGGTGATGGAGCGTGCCGACGCGCGCTTGAGCGCGTCGATCATGATCAGCTGCTCCATGATCCACTTGTTGATCGGAGCCGTGTGGCTCTGGATCAGGAAGCAGTCCGCGCCACGAGCAGACTCCTGGAAACGGACGTAGATCTCGCCGTTCGCGAAGTCGAAAGCCTTGGTCGGCACGAGGCCGACACCGAGCTGGTGCGCGACCTCCTCGGCCAGCTCGGGGTGGGCGCGGCCGGAGAAGAGCATCAGCTTCTTCTCGCCGGTCGTCTTGATCCCGGTCACAGCACTGTCTCCTCAGACGTGGGAAAGCTGCTCGCCCCCATGTGCGTCCGTCCCGCACACGGTGAGCCAGCCGAATTGCGTGCACCTATCACGGTACGCCGTCTCGGGCGTAGCCGTTTCCGGTCAGTTCACCTCAGCGTTCGCCGGAGTCCTCGCGGACCGCCGACTGAGCCGCCGTGGCAGCGGCACTTCCCGGACGCTTGCGGGCCACCCAGCCCTCGATATTCCGCTGCTGGCCACGGGCCACGGCCAGCGCACCGGGCGGCACATCCTTCGTGATCACGGACCCGGCGGCCGTGTAGGCGCCGTCCCCGATGGTGACGGGAGCCACAAACATGTTGTCCGAACCCGTCTTGCAGTGTGAGCCGACGGTCGTGTGGTGCTTGTGCTCACCGTCGTAGTTGACGAACACGCTGGCCGCGCCGATGTTCGTGTACTCGCCGATCGTCGCGTCGCCGACGTACGAGAGGTGCGGGACCTTGGTGCCCTCGCCGATCGTCGCGTTCTTCATCTCCACGTACGTGCCGGCCTTGGCCTTCGCGCCCAGGTTCGTGCCCGGACGCAGGTACGCGAACGGACCGACGGTCGCCGACTCGCCGACCACCGCGCCGTCCGCCACCGTGTTGTCCACCCGGGCCCGCGGACCCACGTGCGTGTCCTTCAGACGGGTGTTGGGGCCGACCTCGGCCTCCTCACCGACGTGCGTGGTGCCGAGCAGCTGGGTGCCGGGGTGCACGATCGCGTCCTGGCCGAAAGTCACCGTCACATCGACGAGCGTGCTCGCCGGGTCGACGATCGTCACGCCGGCGAGCATGGCGCGCTCCAGCAGGCGCGCGTTCAGCAGCGCACGGGCCTCCGCGAGCTGGACCCGGTTGTTGATCCCGAGGATCTGCCGGTGGTCCGCGCCCACGGCCGCGCCCACGCGGTGGCCGGCCTCGCGCAGGATGCCGAGCACGTCGGTGAGGTACTCCTCGCCCTGGCTGTTGTCCGTGCGGACCTTGCCGAGGGCGTCGGAGAGCAGGGCGCCGTCGAAGGCGAACACCCCGGAGTTGATCTCGCGGATCGCGCGCTGGGCGTCGGTGGCGTCCTTGTGCTCGACGATCGCGGTGACCGCGCCGGTGTCCGCGTCGCGGACGATGCGGCCGTAGCCGGTGGAGTCGGGCACCTCGGCGGTCAGCACGGTGACGGCGTTGCCGTCGGCCTCGTGCGTCGCCGTCAGCGCGGCCAGCGTCTCGCCGGTCAGCAGCGGGGTGTCGCCGCAGACGACGACCACGGTCCCGGCCGGCCGGTCGCCGAGCTCTTCGAGGGCCATCCGGACGGCGTGCCCGGTGCCGTTCTGCTCGTACTGGACCGCGGTGCGGACGTCGGCGTCGACGGTGGCGAGGTGCGCGGTGACCTGCTCGCGGGCGTGGCCGACGACGACGACGAGGTGCGCGGGGTCCAGTTCGCGGGAGGCGGCGACGACGTGACCGACGAGCGAGCGCCCGCTGATCTCGTGGAGAACCTTGGGTGTGGCCGACTTCATGCGGGTGCCTTCACCCGCTGCGAGTACGACGACGGCTGCCGGGCGGTTGGCGCTCACGGGTGTGCCCTTCGGCTTCGGGTGGTGGACCCGTGAAGGATACCGGGGCGTTTGGGGCCCTAAACGAGGTAGGGCCCTGACCATCGCGGTCAGGGCCCCGGCTCGCAGCGCTCCCCTGCCAGGACTCGAACCCGGACATAGGACTCCAAAGGTCCCAGTGCTGCCGATTACACCACAGGGGACTACATTTCGACCAAGTCGGACATTACGCCCTCCTGGTCGACTCAACGGCTCCTACTATGCCGCACCATGCGCCCTCGATGCGACGATAAAGATCGGAGCCCTTGAGGACGCGCACGGTGAGGCAACCCCGGTACGTGTCGCCCGTGTTCTTACGGTTCGTGAGGGGGGTGTGCCGTTTGAGCGTGGTTTTGCCGAAGTGGGACGCGTCGAGCCCCACGGTGTCGATCCAGTACTGCTCCGCGTTGGCGACGTCGGTGGTTTCGTGGATCTGTAGCGTGAACCGCAGCCGGTCGTCCGTCACTTCCAGGAGGCGCAGCCACGCGAGGAACGTCTTGATCATGCCGGCGTCGCTGTTCGTGAAGCTGATCTGCGGGTGCGGCTGGTGGGGCTTGGTCTTGCCCCCCTCGGCCCAGTAGAGGCCGACACCGATGATGAACAGTTCCCGCCCGGTGAGGGCTCCGATCTCTTTCCGTGCTGCGCTGCGAGTCTCCTCGTACTCGGCCTTTCGGCGTTCGTGAGCCTCCCTGAGGCCTTGCCGTGCCCGAGTCATGTCGGTGCCCGGTGCCCGGTGCTTGCGTTCCGGTTTCGGGAGGTCGCGGACCCAGAGGGAGATCGAGCTCTTCGAGCAGCCCAGCTCGACCTGGATCTCGTCGTACGTCATGCCCTGCACGCGGAGTTCGCGGGCGCGGTCGCGGAGGTCGTCCTTCGCGTTCGGGCGCTTCGTCCACTCGGGTGGCGGCTCGCCCTTCACCAGGCCGTTGAGGATGTTGTTGTTGTGGATGCCCAGGCGGTCGCGGATCTGCCGCAGGCTGAGGCCCTCGCGGCGCAGGGCTATCGCCTGTTCGCGGAGGGATTCGTAGGTCGCGGTTCCGGTACGGAGGCCGCCGGTGCCGTCGCCGGGGCGGCGTTTCATTTCGGTCATGTCGCCAATGTCTTCCGGAATGCGGGATTCCTGTCCCGATGCGTGGACGATTCAGTCGTACGTGCGATTACCGTTGGTTTGCCGGAATTTCGGTCGCCTCTGTGCTGGGGGCTCTGCGTACGCTGGACCGCATGACCAGTACGGGGGATGTGGAAGGCCGCGCTGGGCCTTTGTGGTGGGCGCGGCGGCGGGATGCCGTGGAGGACGTGGTGATCGGCGGGGTGTCCGCCGTCGAGTGCGCTTGGGAGGGCGTCGGGTTCGCGCACGAGGCGGGGATCCCGGTACCCGCGGGAGTGCTGTTCGGGTTCGTGGTGGGGACCACGCTCACGCTGCGGCGGCGCTGGCCGATCGCCGTGGTGCTGGTCGGGATCGCCGTGTCGCCCGCCGTGATGGGGTTCCTGCTCGGGGTGGTCGCGCTGTACACGCTCGCCACCTCCGAGGTGCCCCGGCGGATCACGGCGACCCTGACGTCGATGTCGATGGCCGCGACCTTCGTGGTGATGTACATGCTGACCCGCAAGGACGCGGAGGCCGGGAGCACGCTCGTCGTGCTGCTGTCCGTGTTCGTGGCGGTGGCGCTGACCGTGCCGCCGGTGCTGTTCGGGCTGTACATAGGGGCCCGCCGGCGGCTCATGGAGAGCCTGCAGGAGCGTGCGGACTCGCTGGAGCGGGAGCTGTCGCTGCTCGCGGACCGGGCGGAGGAGCGGGCGGAGTGGGCCCGTAAGGAAGAGCGGACCCGGATCGCCCGGGAGATGCACGACGTGGTGGCCCACCGGGTGTCGCTGATGGTGGTGCACGCGGCGGCCCTGCAGGCGATCGCGTTGAAGGACCCGGCGAAGGCGGTGAAGAACGCCGCGCTGGTGGGGGACATGGGCCGGCAGGCGTTGACGGAGCTCCGGGAGATGCTCGGGGTGCTGCGGGCCGAGGCGCCGAAGCGCAGGGCGGCGGCCGTTCCGGTACCGGTGGCGCTGGGCCTGGTGGGCGGCTTCGAGGAGGGGCCGACGCTGGCGGAGCTGGAGGCGCTGGTCGGGCAGTCGCGGGCGGCCGGGATGGTGGTGGAGCTCGATGTGCGGGGGGTGGGGGACCCGTACGCGGCGGAGGTGGAGCAGACGGCGTACCGGGTGGTGCAGGAGGCGCTGACCAACTGCCACAAGCACGCTCCGGGCGCGCGGGTCGTCGTACGGCTGGCGCACCGGGAGGGTGAGTTCGCGATGCAGGTGGAGAACGGTCCCTGTGACGGCAAGGCGGCCGAGCCGGGGCTGCCGAGCGGCGGCAACGGGCTGGTCGGGATGCGGGAGCGGGTGCTCGGCCTGGGCGGGGTGTTCGTGCTGTCCCTGATATACCACGGCCGACAGGCAGGCCGCGGCCGCCCGGGGACGGAGCCCGGGGGCGGGCGGCACCGGGGGGCGACGCGGATGATGTTCGGGTACTCGGACGAGTGGTGGACACTGCTGCTGTTCCCGGGGGTGCTGTGGGCGCTGTTCGGCCCGTTCGCCATGGTCGCGCTGGGGGTGCGGTGCGCCTCCACACCCGGTCCGCGGCCTCGGCTGTGGTCGGTCCTGGTCCCGCTGATACCGGTGGTGACCTCGGCGATCGTCATGGTCTTCCCGCTGAGCCGGTGGGCGTGGCCGAAACGGGTGGATGGCACCGTGGCGGCGCCGGAGCAGTTGTACGACTTCCTCGACTACCTGACCGTGTACGTCGGGGGCATCACGGTGCTGCCCTGGCTGCTCGGCTACGGCATCACGCGCCTGCTCCGCTTCGTGCGGTCCCGCCGGTCCGACCCGGGAAAGCCGGGCCCGGCACGGCGCACGGACCCCGAGGCGGACTCGGCATAGTCGCGTGGTCGCGTGGCCGGCGTGGTCGCTCAGCCGGCGTGCTCCCGTGGCCGGCGCGCTCCAGTGGCCGGCGTGCGCGTGCGTGCCGGTGCCGGATCAGGCCCCAGAGGACACCGTTTCGGCCTTCCGCCCGGCCTCGTCCGCACGGAAGGCGCGCCGGTAGGCGGCGGGTGTCGTGCGCAGGGCCTCGTGGAAGCGCCGACGCAGGTTGACGGCCGAGGAGAGACCGACCCGGTGCGCGATGGTTTCCACGGGCAGGTCGGTCTCCTCGAGCAGCGCCCGGGTGGCGGCGATCCGCCGGTCCAGCAGCCAGCGTCCGGGGCTGATGCCCAGCTGTTCGCCGAAGCGCCGGGTCAGCGTGCGGGCCGAGACCTGCGAGCGGACCGCCATCTCGGCGACGCTGACCGGCTGGTCGAGCCGCCCGGACAGCCACTCCAGCAGCGGGGCCAGCGAGTCGGCGACCGGTCCGGAGGTGGGCAGTTCGGCGTACTGCAGTTGGCAGCCCTCGCGGTGCGGCGGCATCACCATCTGCCGGGCGACCCGCATCGCGTACGCGGCGCCCTGGTCGGCGCTCACCAGGTGGAGGCACAGGTCCACCCCGGCCGCCGATCCGGCGCTGGTGGCGACGTCGCCGTGGTCGACGTACAGCACTGCGGCGTCGACCTGGACCCGCGGGAAGCGGGCGGCCAGTTCGGCGGCCTGGGCCCAGTGGGTGGCGGCCCGCCGGCCGTCCAGCAGTCCGGCGGCGGCGAGCAGGAAGGAACCCGAGCAGATGCCGACGATCCGCGCGCCGCGCCCGTGCGCCCGGCGGAGCGAGTCGATCACAGCCGCCGACGCCTCCGTGCCGGCCGACTGCTGCCAACCGGGGACCAACACGGTGTCCGCGCGCTCCAACGCGTCCAGGCCCGTGGTGACCAGCAGGTCGTAGCCGGCCTGGGTGCGCACCGGGCCTGGGTGCTCCGTGCAGACCTCGAACGCGTAGCGCACGGGGATCACCGGGCCGTGATCGGCGAACACCTCGCTCGCGCAGGCCAGCGGGAAGGTCGACTGCGGGGGCTGCAGCAGGGCCACGACCCGGTGCGGCGCCGGGGACTCCGGCAGTGAACGAGGCGTCATGGCGCGAAAGTACCCCATCATGTCGTTCAGGACACTGGGGCGAGCGATTGGTCTAGTCCAGCATCGTCCTGTGACCACCGCGCAGACGCACACCCAGCCCTCCCGGCCCTCCCGGCCCACCGGGACCGCCCAGCCGGCCCAGCCCGATCCGCCGGCCGCCCGATACCCCCTGTGGGACCGGCGTTTCACCCTCTACTTCGCCGCCCGCTCGGTCTCCCTGGTCGGCGACGCGATGATGCCGGTGGCCGCCGCGCTCGCGATCGGCCCGCTGTACGGGATCTCCGGAGTCGGCCTCGTCCTCGGCATCTGGACGGGGACGTTCGTCCTCCTGGTCCTGTTCGGCGGGGTGTTGGCCGACCGGCTCGGCGCACGCCGGATGATGGTCGGCGCGGACCTCGTCCGGGTCCTCACCCAAGGCGTGCTGGCGGCCGCGTTCTTCGCCGGGACACCGCCGTTCTGGCTGCTGGTGACCATGGCGGCACTGGCCGGCGCGGCCGTCGCGATGTTCCTGCCGGGGGTGAACGGGATGGTCCCGCTGGTCGCCCGCGATCCGCAGCGGGCCAACGCCACGCTCAAGGTGGCCGACGCGCTCGCCCACCTGATCGGCCCGGCCCTTGCGGGACTGCTGATCGTGCTGACCGGCGCCGGGACCGTGTACGCGATCGACGCCGGCACCTTCCTGCTCAGCGCCCTGTGCCTGGCACTCATCCGCCTCGCCCCGGCCGACGTGCCTGCGGGCGCCCCCGCCCACGTCGACTCCGACTCCGACTCTGCTGCCCCGCCCGGGAGTTCACTCCGCCGCGACCTGCGCCAGGGCTGGCAGGAGTTCCGTGCACGCACCTGGATGTGGGCGGTCATCCTGATCTGGGTGGGCTACGGCCTACTCCTCTTCGGCCCCCTGGTACCGCTCGGCTCGGCGTTGATCGGCGCCCGGCTCGGCCCGAACGCCTACGGCCTGGCCGTCTCCTTCCTCGGCGTCGGAACGGTGCTCGGCGGCCTGCTCGCCCTGCGGCTGCGCCCGGACCGGCCGCTGGCCGCCGGCGCGGTGGCGATGGCGCTGTACGCCGTACTGCCGCTCTGCGTGGCGCTGGACGCGGGCCTGCCGGTGCTGCTCGCGGGCCATGCGCTCGGCGGCGGGGCCTGGGCGTTCTGGTCGGTGATGTGGGCGACCAGCGTGCAGACCCACACCCCGCCCGCGGTACTCAACCGGGTCAGCGCCTACGAGCTGGCCGGCTCGGTGTCCGGGATCGCGCTCGGCCAGATCCTGGCGGGGCCCGCCACCGCGCTGGCCTCCCCGGGCCGGCTGCTGCTGGTGTCGGCCGGCGCCGGCCTGGCGGGCAGCGCGGCACTGCTCGCGATCCCGGCGATCCGCAACCTGCGCCGCAAGCCCGGGGCGCCGGGCAACCCGAACGAAGGATGAGCACCGCCGCGCACCGGCTAGTGCTGTGACCGGAAAGGTCCACCGGGTCGCGGCGCCCGGCACGGCACCTCGCCGCGTTGTCGGACCACACCGGTACGTCCAGTACGAGGCGTGGTCCTCCGCCTTGCGATGCACCGCACCGAACACCGCGACCCGGCAAACCTTTCCGGCCACAGCACTAGCGGTGAGCTCTACTTTCTCCTCGTACCGCATGCGCTCAGCGTGCCGTCCCACCTCAACTCCTCGAAGGGGTCGGCATGGATCAGATGGTCTTCGAGTCCATCAGGTACTCAGCCGCCCTGACCTGCCCGTTCAGGTGACTTCGAGGGAAACAGGGCTCCGTGCCCGGTGCCGCTCTTCGGCACGAGCCCGACCAGTTCGAGGCCGTCGCCCGCCCCTTCGGCGCCCTCATGCCCACGCCGGACCGGGCCTCGCCCCTTGACCACGTCCAGCGGCCGGCTCTAAATTTAGAGGGCTCTCTAAATTTTGCGCGAAGGGATGTGCGCGATGCAGACGGCCGACGGAGGCCCGCGTGAGCACAACAAGGCGCAGCGGCGGTCGCGGATCCTCGACGCGACGCGCGAACTCCTGCGCGACAGCCAGGAATCGGTGCTCAGTACCGAGCGGATCGCGGAGCGGGCCGAGGTCGCCCCGGCCACCGTGTACAACCTGATCGGACCGCGCGACAAGATCTGGGAAGCCCTTGCCGCCGGGTTCATGGACGAACTCGAGGGCCGTCTGGAGTCGCTGGACGGCGGTTCCCCGCGGGAGGTCGTCAGGTCGACCGTCCAACTGTTCGTCGACGACCCGGTCGTATCGCGTCGCATGGTGCGCGAGTGGGAGAAGAGCGGTCTCGTCCTCGGCCGCAGTCCGCTCATCCAGCTCCGCCGGGCGATGGCGGACGCACGGACACGAGGTGTCCTGCGCGCCGACGTCGACACGGACGCTCTGGCCGCCGTGGTCGCCGCCTCGTGCGTGGGTGCGCTGCACCAATGGGTCGCCGAGCTGGTCGATGACGACCGCTTCCTCGCGCGCGCCCTGTTCGGGCTGGACGTCGCGCTCGCCGCGGCGGCCGCGGATCCCTACCGCGACCAGCTGCTGGCACCGCTGCGGACCCGGGGCAAGGCATGACGCCCGGCATGACGCCCAGCGCACCGCCACGCACCCGGAGCTTCACGGGCGCCGGTGGTATCCGGCTCGCGGCGGACGTCTGGGGCGGGGCGTCCTCGCCCCCTCTCGTCCTGCTGCACGGCGGAGGCCAGACGCGGCACGCCTGGGACCGGGCCGGCCCTCGACTCGCGGCCCTGGGGTGGCAGGTCATCGCCCCGGACCTGCGGGGGCACGGGACCAGCGAATGGCCCGCCGACGGCGACTACGACCTGGGCCTGTTCGCCGAGGACGTCCGCGCGCTCGTCACCGAACTCGGCCGTCAGCCGTTGCTCATCGGCGCCTCGCTCGGCGGCCTCGCCGCACTGCTCGCCGCCGGGGAGGCCCCAAGGGCGGCGATTCGCGCTCTGGTCCTCGTCGATGTCGCCCATCGGCCCGATCCCCGCGGGTTCCGCCGGATCGTCGAGTTCATGCACGGCCACCCGGACGGGTTCGCCAGTATCGGAGAAGCGGCCGCGGCGGTCTCCGCCCACCTGCCGCACCGACCGCCTCCGCGCGACCCCGAAGGGATACGGAACAACCTGCGACGCCGGGGCGACCGCTGGTTCTGGCACTGGGACCCCCGGATGCTCGACAGCTTCGAGGGCCGGATGGACCCGCCGGGCATGGCCGAGCGCCTCCTCGACGCCGCGCGCCACGCCGACGTGCCGATCCTGCTCGTCCGCGGCGGGAACAGCGACGTGGTGCGCGAAGACATCGCCGAGCAGTTCTGCGAGGGGGTCCCCCACGCGCGGCGCGTCGATGTCTCCGGCGCCGGGCACATGGTGGCCGGCGACCGGAACGAGCACTTCATCGACGCGGTCCTCCCGTTCCTGGAAGGACACCTCGGGTGCGGTTGACCGGTGCCCGGCTGCCGGGGAGCCCGCCGGCACCCGCTTCCGTCAGGAGGCGGGCGGGGTCCAGTCGGCGGGCAGGCCCGACTGGGTGAGGACGGTGGCCAGGCTGTAGTGGTCCTTGTCTGACGTGATCCGGCAGTGGTTCCCGTCGAGGTCGAGGACGGTGGTCATCGGCACGGCGAAGGGCTTCGGCGCGCCCTTGAGGTGGCCGGAGTAGACGGCTTGCACGGTGACGCGGTCGCCGACGAGACGGGCGCCCCGGACGGTGACGTGGACGTCGTCGATGAGGGTGTCGGCGCGGGCCTTCCAACCGGCGATCTCCTTGCGGCCGCGGAAGGTCACGGCGATGGCCTCGTCGGTGTAGGTGCCGTTCGCCGTGAACAGGGCGCCGAGGGACCGGGGATCGGTGCCGTTCCAGGCGTCGGCCCAGGCGGTGACGATCCGCGGAGTGCGCCGGCCGGTGTCCTGCGCGGCATGGGCGGTGGAGGCGGCCGTGGCGCAGAGGGCAGCGGCAGCGGTCAGCACGGTCAGGGTGCGGATCGGTCGGGACGTCATGGTGGAGGCTCCTTGAATGCGGGTGGGCGGCCGGCGCACGAGAGAGAGGCGGAGCCCCTCGCGGCCGGGGAATCGACGCGCGACGCGCTGCCCCGGCCGCTCGTGCACGTGCGGTGTTGACACGCCACAGACTCGTGCCGGGCGCTGTCCACTTTCCAGACCCCGCGGAGGCCGTGCCTGCCCAGCACTGTCCACGCCTGTCCACGTGACCAGCCGAAGGCGTACGCGCACGCACCCTTCGGCGGGGGCGGCGGCCGGCTCGGCCGCGCTGTCACCCGGTCGGACGAATCGAAGGCGGGCGGCTGCCGCGAATGGCTCAGCTTGGGGTCACCGGACAGGCCGCGCATCCGATGAGATGCCTAACGTCACTGACCAGATACATCGGTGCGCGAAGCTCGTGGAGGCATCATGTCCCGTTGGGGCCGCTGGCTGGCAGCCGCCTGTACGAGTACGGTCGCCGTCGGCCTGCTCATCACCGGGGGCCTCCCCGCCGCGCCACCGCACAAGGGCGGCCCCGCCGGCCACTCCGGCAGCGCCGGCTCCGGGGTCGCGGTGGGCGCCTACCTGCACTACGGCTCGCCCGGCGTCGAGCGGATGCAGGGGCTCTCGCACTGGCTCGGCGGTACCGAGCTGCGCGCCGGGCACACCTACCTGCCCGGCGACACCTGGTCGAACATCGAGGGGGCACCCGACTCCCTGCGCAGCTGGGCACGGTGGCGCAAGGCGAGGGCTGATCGGCTGTTCGTCCTGAACGTGCCCATGATGGAGCGCAACGAGGCCGGCGTACCCGACCGTCGGGTCGCCGAGCTGATCCGCTCCGGCGCGCAGGGCGCGTACGACCACCACTTCCAGCGGCTGGCCAAGCGTCTGGTCAGCCTCGGGGTGCCGGACACGGTGATCGTGCTCGGCTGGGAGATGAACGGCTTCAACTACACCCACCGGTGCCGGCCCGACCCCGCGAACTGGCAGAGGTACTGGCGGCGCATCGTGGCCTCCATGCGCTCCGTGAAGGGGCAGCGGTTCCGATTCGACTTCGCCCCCAACCGCGGCGGTGACGCGATCGCCTGGACCAGGTGCTACCCCGGCGACGACGTGGTCGACATCATCGGCATGGACACCTACGACCAGCCGCCCGGCCACACCTTCGACGAGCAGGTCACCCAGCCCTACGGACTCCAGCACCAGGTCGACTTCGCGAGGGCCCACGGGAAGCGGATCTCGTACCCCGAATGGGGGCTGTTCCGCAACGGCGACAACCCGGAGTACATGCGGGGCATGCTGGCTTGGATCGCCGAGCACGAGCCGCTCTACCACAGCATCACCGACTACTGCCCGCACGGCGTGTGGCAGTGCGGCGAGAACCCGCGCGCCGCACGCGTGTTCCGGGAGTTCCTGTCCGCCCGACCATGACGGCACCGCACCGCACCGCAGAGCCCGGCCCGGCCCGGCTACGCACGACGACCCGCCGATCCCTTCCCGAACGGAGAGCGAAATCGATGGCCACGCCCCGGATCCCCGCGGACCCCACGGTGCTCCACCCCGTTCCCGACCAGCCCCGCGTGGTCCTGCTGAAGCCGCTGGTGACCTCACCGCTGATCGAGGTCGGGGAGTACTCCTACTACGACGACCCGGAGCACCCCACCGCGTTCGAGACCCGCAACGTCCTCTACCACTACGGGCCGGAGAAGCTGGTCATCGGGAAGTTCTGCGCGCTGGGCACCGGGGTGCGGTTCATCATGAACGGCGCCAACCACCGCATGGACGGCCCGTCCACGTTCCCCTTCCCCATCATGGGCGGCTCCTGGGCCGGGCACTTCGACCTGCTCACCGGCCTGCCGGGCCGCGGCGACACCGTCGTCGGCAACGACGTCTGGTTCGGCTACGACACGATGGTCATGCCCGGAGTGCGCATCGGGCACGGCGCGGTCATCGCCTCCGGCGCCGTCGTCGTCGAGGACGTCCCCGACTACGCGATCGTCGGCGGCAACCCGGCCCGGATCATCCGCACCCGCTACGACGGCACCGAGATCGCCCGCCTGCTCGATCTGGCCTGGTGGGACTGGCCCGTGGAACACCTGACCGAACACATCCGGACCGTCATGACCGGCACCGTCGACGACCTCGAGAAGATCGCACCGCGTCCGGCGGGCGCCTGACGGGTGTCGAAACGATACTGCAGTGGCGTTGGAGTGAACGGCCGTTCCCGGACGTTCCGTCCGGCCGTTGAACCGGCCGACGCACCCATTCACCGGCGCGTCACTCCGTAGATCCTTAGGGGAATCATGCGTATTCGTTCTGCCGTGACCGCCTCCGCGCTCGCCGCCGGCATCCTGCTGGGCGGCGCCGGCGCCGCCCTGGCCAACGACGGTGTCGACCTCGACTACTTCTCGGGCGGTCACAAGGCCTTCTCGTCCAACTGCTCCACCGTGGCGGCCGTCCCGGCGCCGTTCGGCCCCGTCTACACCTCGTCCTGCGCGAAGGACGGCGAGGCCGAGTGGCTCAAGGGCGCCCACCTCGGCGCACGCTGAGCGAAGGCCGGCCCCGGGCCGGCGCCGCAGGGGCGGACGGACGGCGACGTCCGCCGCCCCTGCGGCGTTCCTACGGGCGGGTCAGCAGCTGACGGTGCCCTTGCGCAGCGCGTGTCCGCCGGTGTTGCTGTCGTCGGACCAGTAGACGGGCTTGGAGCCCGCCGCGCATTCGGCGGCCGGGGCGATCGCGAAGCCCTCGTTGTTCAGGTTGGACATGCCGGCGGGCCGGTTGAAGACGGCGTTGGTGGCGAAGGAGCCGGAGGCGTCGACCCGCAGGGTGAGGTGCCGGCCCGAGCAGGTGTCGTCGCAGACGGCCCACAGGCGGCCTGCCTGCGGCTCCCACTGCAGTTCCATGACCCCCGCCATGCCGCTGCTGAAAGCGGCCACGCGGGTGAAGGCTCCCGAGTCCGCGAGCACGTATCCGTAGATCATGCCGGTGCCCTCGACACCGACGAAGAACACCCCGTCGGTGTGGGCGCCGTAGCGGGACGGATCGTAGGCCGCCCCGGTGGCAGCGTCCTTGAAGCCGGCGCCGGTCAGGTGGCTGTCGGGCACCCAGGTGAGCGCCTCGAGGCCGAGGTTGGAGCCGACGGCGGGGAGGTCCGGGGTCAGGTTCCACTCCTTGCCCGCGGTGAGGGTGGTGGCCGTACCGCTCACGTCGTAGCGCAGGACGGACAGCCGGCTGGTGCCGGAGGAGTCGGCGTTGCGCTCGCTGGCGACGAACACCCCGCCCGCGGCGCCCGCTCCGGTGACGGCGACGCCCTCGCTGTCGGGGGTGCCGGAACCGCCGGGGAAGCGGAGTGCCTTTCCGGTGGACCAGCCGCCGGCGGTGTCAGGGGTCCAGCCTCCGGAACCGTTCTTGACGAGGCGCCAGAGCTTGCCGGAGTTCTGGGCGCCCCACATCACGGAGCCCTCCTGCTGGAGACCGCTGAGGTCCTCGCCGAAGACGTTCGAGGCGTCGGCGGTGGACACCGAGGAGCTGCCGGGCCAGGCGACCGGAGTGGTGCCGCCGCCGGTGCCGCAGTTGTTGGGCGCGCCGAGGGTGCGGGCGGCGGATGTGAAGGCGCCCGTGCCGTCGGGGCAGCGTGACCAGGACGGCTCGGAGTGCTTGCTCCAGGTGAAGCTGTCGACGAGCGTGCTGCCGTCCGGGAGGTACAGGCGGGCCTTGTCGGAGGAGCCGAGGCCGAAGGAGGAGTGGACGTCGAAGGCGCGGAAGGCCCCGGGGGCCAGGGTGGTGCCGGAGGCGATCTTGTACTTCGAGCTGCTGTTGTCGTCCTTGAGTATCCAGCCCGAGAGGTCGACGGGGCCGGCGCCCTTGTTGTGGAGCTCGATCGAATCGTCGACGTCCCCGGTGGTCACCACCTCGTTGATGCGGACGTCGTCGGCCGGGGCGGCCTGGGCGGGGGCTGCCGTCAGGGCGGCGAGGACCGCCAGCGCCGGGACGGCCGCGATCCCGCGCTCATAGTGACGTGTGATTGTGTGTTTAAGGATCAGGCGAAG
>NZ_CP030287.1:2123115-2198224 GCF_003287935.1 Streptomyces sp. ICC1 | reverse complement strand
AGAGGTGTATAAGAGACGTCTCCCAGGGCGACGGCTGTCCGGGGGCTCTGGAGGTGCGCTGTCCAGACAGCGGCCGCTCCCGAGGGCAGGCGGGCCCGGGACGCTGTCCGGGTTACAGTCACGCGAAGAGCGGCCGGAGCCACTGACATTGGCTCCGGCCGCTCTGCATCGTGGGCGAGGCCCAGTTAGTCGACGTCGCCGTGCGGTTCGAGCAGGGCGAAGTACGTCGTGCGCTGCTGCTCTGTCAGTTCTCCGTCCAGGGAGAGCGCCGACCGCAGGCCGTGGAGGGTGTCCGCCGCCGGCATGTTCCACGTCGTGTGGGCCTGGCGCTGGATCTCGCCGATTGTGCTGTACGCCTCGCCGGGGAAGCACCGGATGTACCAGTCGAGCATCTTGGCCACCGACGGCGTCAGGTTGAGGTGCCACCACTCCGGGGGCGCCTCGCTGTCCTTGTCTCCTTCGGTGTCGGCGAACATCTCGACGGTCTCCGCGAAGTCGTGCAGTACCGCGGCCCGCACGGTGCGTCCGAGGTGCTCGGTGGGGACGATCTGATCAAGGCCGGCGCCCACCGACCAGGCGAGCTCGCTTGCGATCTGGGCGACGGACTCCTTGTTGCGGTGCCGCAGCACCCACCGCTTGCGCATGTCGGGCCGGTCGAACAGGGCGTGCTGGAAGTCGGCGGTGAACCGGTCACGGACCTCGGCCGCGCCGGGCGAGAGGGCGTCGCGGTCGCCGGCGGACATCGCGGCCCCGACCCCCTCGTAGGACCGCTGGCGGGACTCCACCCAGTCGTCGGCCACCGCGCGGGCCCACTGGTCGCGGCCGCCTACGATCGCCTGCGGACGCGGGACCTCGCTGTTGCCGCGCGAGATGTAGGCCCGCAGCGTCGAGGCGGTGATGCCGCCCAGCTCGGCCATCTCCGGGGCGCCAATCAGCTGCGCTCCGGTCAGTTCGGGGCTGGAGATGTCGACCACGCACTGGTCCAGCGGCAGGGCGCCGCCCTGCTCCTGGCGGCGGGCGGCCCACAGGGCGAGGTGGTCGAGCCAGTTGTCCGGGCGCGTGGCGTCCGGCTCGAAGGTGGCCACCTTGCCGACGTACGCCCGCGTCGGGTTGGCGCGGCCGTCGAGCATGTCGGTCGCGGTGACGGTGACGGCCATGCGGGCCTTGCGCTGCTCGTAGTCCTGCGCGACCGGGTCCCAGACCTGGCCGGGCCGGTACCACGTGGTGCCGTTCCACCAGTAGCCGCCGGCGCGGAACAGCAGCGGCTCGCCGTCCCACTGGGTGTGCAGGCCGGAGGTGTCACCGTCGTGGAGCAGGAGCACGGTCCGGCCGTGTTCGGGGTGGTAGCGCACCGCCCAGCCGAGCGTGTGGTCGAGCGGGTCGGTGGTGAAGGCACGCCAGCCACCGTCGGAGCGGTTCTTGTCGAAGCGGCCCCACATGCCCTCGCCCTTGTTGCGGCCGACGGCCTCGATGGCCTCCGGTCCGTCGTCGAGCGGGATGTGGGAGTCGTCGATGAAGGGCAGGCCCGGCACCGGGTGGTCGGTGCGCAGTCCGTTGGCGAGCGGAAGAACGTGACTCAAGGCTGACTCCTCGTTTCACTGCGAGTGCTGCACGCTTCGTGCATCACTGAACCTGTATCCCTTATACATGCTCGGAAACGCTATTCGTGCAGCCGTTTCCGGCCAAGTTCACCGACAGGCCTCGGCAGGTCGCGTACGAGCTCCTGCGTCAGGCACTCGGGCGCAGCAGCAAGGTCGCGGTCGCCAAGTTCGCGATGCGGGACCGCGAGCGACTCGGCCTCCTTCGAGTCCTGGACAAGGTGATCGTGTTGCACGGCCTGCGGTGGCCAGACGAGATCGGGTCCGCCTCCCAGGTCGACGTCCCAGACGCAGCGGTGTCCGAGGCGGAGGTCGATGCTGCGGTCGCGCTCGCCGAAACGTTGACGGGTGTGGACGTGAGCGAGCTGCGGGACGAGTACCAAGCGGCACTGGAAAAGGTGATCGCGACCAAAGCCGCTGGCTCCCGCCCCGAGGTAGTGGAAGCCCCCCAGCCGGCCTCCGCACAGGTCGTCGACCTCATGGCCATGCTGGAACGTTCCGTCAGCGAGGTGAAGGCCGTGGGCGCCGGTGGCTCGGGCGCCACCGTCCACGACCTTCCCGCGAAGAAGCCCGCGGCCAAGTCGAAGGGCCCAGTCAAGAAGGCTTCGGCCCGAAAGCCCCGTAGCGCCTGAGGATGCGTACGGAGCGAGCGCCGCCCCAGTCGGACTGGCAGGGCAGCACCCAACACGATCGCGCCGCCCTGCCAGTTCGACTGGAAGGGCGGCGCGATGTGAGGCTGGCCGCCTGATTGCCCCGTGATCAGGCCATTCGATCTAGCTGCTGATCCATATCAGGATCCGCTCAGCGAAGTCCTCGCCGAGGACGCGGCAGGCCCCACCGATCAGACCCAGTACGACGGTGCCGAGCAGTGCGCTCAAGGCTCGATGCCTGGAAAAGAAGGCACGGAGGGCCGACCATGACGACTTCCATCGCCATTCTCGGCTCGACGGCAGGGCAAGCCGCCCCGTAGTCTCGGGGTTGGAACTGATGGTTCTCTCCAAACTGTGAGAAGTGCTGGCGTGCTTCTTGACTGCAGTGCAGACCCATCGGACTGCTGTGCGGCCTCCCGTTGGCGCGGGGGGCCGCAGTTTTTTGCCTCCTTACGCGAGACCGATCTTGGACTGCTGCGCGCCGAGAGCCCGTTGGCGCGGTGCCGCTACGGGAACGTGTCAACTCCGTTCTACCTAGCGGCTGCTCTCTTCGCTTCGACGAACCTTACTGACGACTCTCAGTGGGCGGTATCTATAGAAGGATGTCGCGAGACATCGCTGACAGTACGGAGTGAGGGGATTGGCATATGCCAGCGCGTCCGCGGATTCCGAACCCCCAAGACGGCCCTCTTCAGGCGTTCGCGTATGACCTTCGCGAGCTCGGTGTGGGGAAGGTGTCGATCGGCTGGATCGCGGGGCACGAGGAGACGGTTGCCTCCAGAGCCGCTCTCTACGCAGCACTTGCAGGCACCCGGCTGCCGACCGAGTCGACGCTTGCCACCCTGCTCCGTTGGTGGGCTGGCGATCCTTCAGAGGAATCGGGGGCGCATAACCGCTACGCCGATCCTGGCTGGGGGTGGCTGTACCGGCTCCCAGCGGAGCACGACGGGCATCGACTGGCAAAGGAGTGGCGGGTGAGGCATTACCGCGTGGCCAGCGAGGTCTGGGTGAAGAGGAGCCGGACGTCCAAGGCGACCCCCGTGGTCATTAGTCTCCCCGCTGAGCAGCGAAGCTTCATTGCTCAGCTGAAGCACTTGATCGAGATGACTGGGCTGGAAGACGAGATGTGGCTTCTCTTCGGACCAAGGTCTCGGGCTGTGGCGAGGTACCTGTCGGGCCAGACGATTCCTAAGGATGCGTTCTGCTACGACCTGGCCTTCCGCCTCGCTGACTTTCTTCCCGAAGAAATGGACGCCCAGCGAGTCGGTGACCGCCTGATGTGGGCAGCCGGCGACGCGAGGGTAGCGCGGGCGAGGGAGCGCCGCGTTGCCCGCCTGGTCCGCGCTTCCGGGCCGAGGGCGGCACCTGCCGCAGCATCATCTCCTGCCGTTTCATAGGTGGTCCCTCATGCAACATCCATCCCGGCGGGCAGTGATCAGGGAGAACTCTGTTTCATGTGTCGTTTCTTTTGTCTTGCGTTCTGAAACACACACATGAAACGATGGGGTCATGAGCATCGACCCTCACAAGCTGGTGGAAGCGCACGACTGCCCGATGTCCAGCTGCGGAGCTCCGGCGGGTTCGCCCTGCCGCACCACGGTCGGAAAGGTGGCCGTGCAGTACCACACGGCCCGCTTCCGGCTCGTGCCGAGCCTCAAGGCTCAGCTGAACATCCCGACGCCCGCCGTGCGCAAGCCGGGGGCGAAGTGGCAGGAGCTCCCGCGCCCCGCCGCTGCGGCCGCGAGCGATGCGAACGGGCACGTCCGCATCGCGTACGCCCGCGCCTCGACCGCCCGCCAGTCGCTGGACACCCAGCTCGACGCGTTCGCCGATGCCGGGATCACCCGGGTGTTCTCCGAGAAGATCAGCACGCGCGTGAAGGACCGCCCGGAGCTGGAGAAGGCCATCGCCCTCGCGTGCGAGCTGCGTGCCGTCGGCGTCCGCGTCACCCTCGTCATCCACGAGCACAAGCGGCTCGGCCGCGGGCACGACCTGGTGACCCTGGCCGTGCGGCTGCGAGAGCACGACGTGGAGCTGGAGTTCCTGACCGGTGAGCTGCAGGGCTCCCACGACCCACACGGCCCGGTGTTCGCGGTACTGGCCGCCCTGTCCGGTATGGAGCGCGAATACATCCGGGAGAAGACGCTGGACGGCCAGGAGTCTGCCCGCCGGCGTGGCAAGACGATCGGCGGCGCACGGGTGTCCGACCCCACGATGCTCGCCATGGCCCTGCACCTGCGAGACACCGAGACGCTGAGCCTGCGCGAAATGGCCCCCCGGCTCGTCATCACCACGGGCAAGAAGAAGGGGCAGCACCCCAGCCCGGCCACCGTCCTGCGAATGCTCCGGGACCACGACGAGCAGGTGGCCGCCAGCGCTGAGCCGGAGGCGCAACCGTGAGGCGCCTCGTACTCCTGCTCTCGGAGGCGGTCTCTCCCGGGTACCGCTGCGTATAGCAGGACCGCGACGCCCGTCGAAGGGTTCAGATGCGCTTGTAGCTCCGGTTGGAGACGACGTCGCCGACCGCGAAGACGGCGATCAGGCCGTTGTCGATGAAGGTGCGCGTGATGCGGGTGCTGAGGGTGTCGAGCTTCTGCACCTGGACGAGCTTGTCGCCGTCACGGGTGATGGTGGTGTTCGCCTTCCGGCCGTCGTCGGTCTCCTCGACGAACTCCTCGCCAATCTTGAAGGCGAGGTCGATGGTCTTGAAGGTGGTGACGGTCTTCATGCGGTAGTTGTCGCCGTCCTCGGTGATGGTCACGGTGGGCTTTGAGGAGGCAGCGAGCTTGCGGGTAGCCATGCCCACCCCGGTGGCCTTGAGGTAGTCCTCATAGTTGTCGCTGCTGGTCATCTCGTAGGTACCGGCGATGCCCATGAGGGCCTCCTGGGAGTCGAAGCGCCCTTGGGCGCACATCAGTTGCCGGCCGGGTACTCCCGGAACGGTGTGGCCATGCTCGCACCGGGAGTTCGACAGCGGGCAAGATCACCGGTACTCGCCCACTGGCTGGCGCTCATCGCCAAGTCGCTACTGGCCGGTCACCCGCAGATTGGGAAAGGGCCCCCACCACGGAGGTCGCGGCGCGGCGACGGAGGAGGAGTTGGCCTTCTCGCACCGCTCAGCTTCCCGGAGCGGGGCACACCGCCCGCAGGTCAGAACCCGGCAGACGCCGGGCGGCGTGTTTGCGGACAAACGGTTGAGGCCGGCCCGGTAGCGGCCGGTGTAGCAGTCGTTGTCGGGACGTGACTGAGGCAGAACGGCGAGTGCCTGCCGCATGGTCGTCTTGACTCGGGCGAGCCCGTCAGGAGCCGTTGGGTCACCGATCAGCTGTGCTGCCTCTTCCAGGAGCGCGCGTCCTCGCACGTACCCCGGCAACTCGTTCAGCGGCACGACGACGCCGCGCTGGCGGTCGGCTTCCACCTCGGCTGCCTTCCACGCCTGGAAGGCAGCCTCCTCGTAGATCCGCATGGTGCTGTCTGGCCTCCGAGTCGGCGAGGACGTCGTCCAAGTAGCAGCTGTACGGGTCCTTCGATACACCGGGCAGACCAACGACCGCGGGGGCCCTGGCCGGTCAGGTCACTCGGACGGCCGCATCTCTGCCCAAGAGAGGGCGGTGGGGGCGGCAGAGAGTCGGAGATAGTGGGGACCGTGACTGAACGCCTTGATCTCGACCCGTCCGACGGCCCGTGGCTCTACACCCTGGTCCAGCGGATCCATGCCGCCCGTGGGGCCGGCGACGAGGATGAGGCAGCGCGGCTCCTGGCGTACGGGCGAGCGGAGGGCGGCGAAACGCTGACTCGGCTCACCGACCAGATGCTCGACGCCGTTGAGCAGCGGGACACGGCGCACCGCCGCGGCAAGACAATGGAACCGCTCTCCGTCAGCGCCGCCCCGGACGGCGCCCTCATCTGTGACTTCTGCGCGGGGGTCGGTCCCGTCGTCTACTACGAGGTCACCGAGTTCGGCCTCGGCGGCGCGGGCGGTACCTGGCTCTCCGGTGACCGCTTCTACGCCTGTCCGCAGTGCCGCGCGCTCGTCGACGCCGACGACTGGAAGGGGCTGCGTGAGTGGATCGGTCCCAAGCAGCTCACTCAGGCCACCCGGATGATCCTCATGGGCTTCCGCCAGCACCGTCAGGGCGAGGCGGTCGAGTTCGAGCCCGGCACCAATCCCGAAGCCGGCCGGTAGCGCCTCCCCCCTCAGCTCCGGCCTGGCGCGGCACGATGACGGGCCCTCATTAGACCTGTTGGGGGCAACAGGTCTTACAAGGGCCCGTCTGTGGTTTCGTGACCTGGGCTGCTGGTGGACTATCGGGCTTCGGGTACGGCGACGGGGTTGTCGCCGAGGTAGCCCAGGCGCTCGTCGACGGCCGCCTCGGCCTCCCGCTGGCGGCTTACGTGGGCCTTGTCGGCGGGCCATCCCTTGGCCGTCTTGCACTGCTGGCCGTCGGCAGCCCCGCACTTCTCGCACGGCAGCCGGAGCACCTCGACGGCCACCGCGGCGTCCCGCTCGCGACGGCGCCGGGCGGCGGCCGCCTTGCTCTCCCAGCCGATGCCGATCCCGGTCATCGCCTCCGGGTACGTGGTCGTCTCCCGGCCGCCGGCGGAGGCGAGCCTGCCGTCCTGCGCGAGCCGGACCAGCTGCCACACGGTCGGGATGATCGCGGGGCCGCCGTAGTCCTGGCGGTCCGTCCCGCGCGCTGCCACTCCCCACGGGTCACCACCGGGGAAGGCGAGCGCGAGCGGTACGTCACCGGCGACGATCCGGGAGAGGAAGCCCATCCGCTCCCCGGTCTCCCGCACGGTCGAGGCACTGGAGCGCAGGGACTCGATGACGTCCGCGAGCTCCACCGGGGTGTCCGGAACCTCAGCGGCCCGGGCCAGCTGCCGGAGCCTGAGGTCGATCGCCGACAGCTCCGTGGCCAGCTCGTCCAGGGTGATCTGCTTGCCCGCCATCAGGTCGGCGGTGTCCGTCTCGGCGGCGGACTCGTGGTTGTCGGTACGCATGGTCAGCTCCATGTGGTCGGAGGCGGGTCGAGCAGGGTGACGTCGCGGCCGTTGAGGGCGCCCCAGAGACGGGCGGCGACGACGTGCGACATGGCGAGGTTGGCGCTGCTGCCGTCGGCCAAGACGACCTCAACGACCATGGCCTTGCTGCCGTCGGTGAGGTCGGTCGCCGCCCAGGCCCGCAGGACGTCGGCGACGTGGATGAGGGGATCGGTACTGCTGCTCATGGAGTTCGGCTTTCTGCTCGGACAGGGCGTCGTGGGCAGGGACCGGTGGGTGCTGGTGGCCTTCGCCGGCCCCCAGACCCCCGCTCCCCCGGCACTCCCCGGCGCGAAGCGGCATCGTCGTGGCGGAGGTCCGTACGCGCCGGGGAGCACCGGGGCCTGTACGCCCCGGCTGAGGGCGGGTTTCAGATTTGGGCCCTCGACCGAGGCACGTTCAGACGTCCGGGTCGGTGCAGCCGGTGTCCAGCTGCAGGTAGGTCCGGCCGCCGTCGTACGGGCGGCCGGTGGTGCACCGGAAGCTGGTCTCCAGGACGTCCAGCACGGCGCGGGTGGTGGCCTCGTCGGCCATGATCCGGATGTCCGCAATCCCGGGCAGGTGAAGGCGCTCGGGCCGTTGGCGGCGGGCGCGCCCGGGCATCAGTGGAACTCCACGCGTGCGACGACGGCCAGGAGCTCGCCCGCGTCGCCCGCGTCCTTCAAGGCGCCGGGATCCTCGGGCTTCTGCACGGGGCCGGCGACCAGGACGTGCTGGGCGCGGTCGAGGAGGTCCCACCAGTTCGCCGGCAGGCTGACGGTCTCGGCGGCTCGCCACAGCTCGTGGTCGTTCTCGCCGTCCGGGCCGACGTGGACGAGGCCGCGCAGGGACCGGTCGGAGATCCGGGCGCGCACCCGCCAGTTCGGGTCCATGTCCGGCATCCCGTGCAGGCCCCAGTGCTCCCAGTCGGTGCGGGCCTCCAGGTCCTCGATCCCGGCGTCCTCGGTCTCCGGGTACAGCACGAGCATCGGCATCGGCTGCCCGTCCGGCGTGTTCGTCTTCACCAGTGTCACGCCGTAGTTCGGGGACAGGTGGTAGAGGTCGATGCCGTCGGGGGCAGTGAGCTCGTCCAGGGTGATGACCTGCACCCCGGCGTTGCGGAAGGCGTCCATGGGGTCGGCCGGCCGCTGGCGCGGCGGCGCGTCGCGGACCACCTTGATCATGTCGGCGATCTCGTCCGGGTTGGCCCCGCCCGCCGCCCAGTGGTCGAGGGTGTCCTCCAGGAGGTCGGAGGCGGACGCGTCGTCCATCGCCTCCACGGCGGCCAGCGCTTCGGCGGCCGCGGCCGGGTCCGTCTTCCCGGCCCGGGCGAGCGGCGCCCACGCCTGGGTGGTGGCGGAGGCGACGAACCCCGGGGAGGGCAGCGTGCCGTAGACCGCCGCGGCGAGCGCGACGAGGGTCGGCCGCTGCTCGGTGCGGAGCTTCCGGGCCAGCGTCCGCTGACAGGGCAGGCAGCGGCCCCGGCAGGCGGCGACGAGACGGGCGGCGAGTTCGGTGTCGAGTTCCCGCCCGGCGTGGTGCGGGAGGCCTTCGAGGATCGCCATGTCCGGCAGCGGCTCGTGCTGATGGAGGGTGTTGGCGGCCGCCGACGCGTGGGCGGCTCCGCTACGGCGCGATCGGTTCTTCGCGCGCTGCTTCTTGCCGTGCGACTTGACCACGGGAGTTCTCCTCGATGGCGTGCAGCGGTTACCCATGACCCGATGCACGCGCGAGATGGACTCGACTGCGGGCACACGGAAGTTGTTCGTGACGAACGTGGTGGTGCTCTCCGCACTGATGCTCTGGAACCCGTGAGGGTTCTGGCACCTCCGCCTCAGATAGCTCCCAGTCATGGGCTGAGGCTTGGCTTGGGCCCGTGCGAGGGGCCGTGCACAGCACGATATCGGCCCCGGCCGACGCCGAGGCCAGAACGCACGAAGGGCCGCTCGGACGAGGGACAGCGAGACGGAGCCGCAAAGGGGAGGGGTCGGGTGCCGGCGACAAGGCGTGGCCGATGATTGCGCGATGAACGACGAGAACGACGAGACGAGCACGAAGGATCAGGCCACGCCCGCAGGGGAGGACACCAGCGGACGCCTGACGATCGGAGAGCTCGTCGGGCTGTCAGGCGTCCGCCTTCCTGCCCTGGACAGCCTGATGGACCAAGTGAGGGCGGCCCTGAGGGAGGCCGTTCCCCTTGAGAACCGCATGGCGGGCATCTTGAAGGAGCTGCCGCCCTGGTCCGGCCTGGGTGAATCCCTCGACCGGATGGCCCGGGAGATGGAAAGGGCGCTCCCCAGCAACTGGTCGGGACTGGCCGGCCGCTATGAGGAGATGGTCCCCGTCATGAGAGACGAGGGCATACCCCTGGCGTGGGTCCCGCCCGCCCCGGTCGTCCGGGAACTCCTCGACGCTCCGGACGCACCGGCACGGCGGACTGTTCTGGAGAAGCACCAGGCGACGGTGTGGGCCGCGTGCCGGGATGCCCTGGACGAGGTCGAACGCCCTGAGCTCACCGAGCAGGCGACGTTGCTGCGTGACTGCGTGGACATGGCCGAGGCCGGACACACCAGCGGCGCGCAGGCCCTGGCTGCAGCGGTGTGGGACACGACCGTCCGCGGGTTCGTGCGGGCCACGCCCTCGTTGCAGACCAGCAGGGGCCGCTTCGCATACAGGGAGCTGCTTGAGGGGCTGCCGAAGGCAGAAGAACAGGAGATGGTCCGCAAGATCAGGGTGGCCTCTCTCTTCGCTCCGTTCGAGAGGGCCTGCCAGCGTTTCGACGAGAACACTCCGGTCCCGGCCTCGTTCAGCCGTCACGCCACCACCCACGCCACCGGGCGGACGCAGTACACCCCGCTCAACACGATCGTCGCGGTGATGTTGGCGGTCAGTCTCCTGCGAGGGCTGGAGGCCGATCCCTTCGAGGTCTCCATCCACGCCTAGGACACCGATTCGCCGGCCCCGAGGACGGGAACGGGCGCCGGGCCGTCGTGCAGGGCCAGGGTGGCGGCCAGGCGCTCGGCGAGCGAGGCCATGTCCGAGGCGGAGGAACGGGTGGGGACTCCGACGGCGTGCTGGGCCTGGTACTCGTCAAGCTGCTGCTCGAAGGACTTGGAGTTGGGGCCGTAGTGCTCCGGGTACGTCCGGGCGAGCCACCAGGCCAGCGCCCGCCACTGGGCGCGCACGTAGCGGGTGTACCGCTGGGTGACCTCCTGCCCGAGCTCGGGGTCGAAATACGTTCGTACCTGTTCCTCGACCACGATCCGGCCCATGCCCGCGTCCATGATTCCCTTCACCGCCTGCAAAGCCATCCGGGCCCGGGCCTGGGTCGCCCGCATGTACAGGTCCACGTACGGGTCGTCGGCGGGCACGGCAGGCTCCCCCTCCTCCCGGGCCTCAGCGGCGTCACGGCCGCGGGACATCCAGCGGGAGAGGGTGCCCCGGGCGATCCCAACGGCGGACGCCGCGTCGCCGATGGAGACGCCGACGCCCAACACCCGGGCGATGGTGTCGATCCGGTCGGGGGTCAGCATGCTTGGCCGGCCGCTGCGGCGAGGGGTGCGTCGTGTGCTGATGGCTGCGGACGGGCGGTGAGGGATACGTCGGGGGCTCATGACGGCGGACCGTACGGATCGTGGGCGCTACCGTCGCGGGCTCTTTCGTGGATTAGGTGACACTCCTTCGCGTGCGCGCGCGAGGCCCAACCGGAGACCCCGGGGTGTTCACGCTGGTCAACCCGCCAAGAGGTCAGTCCTGTTGGGCCTAATAGGGTCAACCCCGTTAGGGGTAGGGCGCTGGCCTGCGGGTTTCCCGGATCGGGTGGAGCGTGGTGTGGTTCGCGTGCGGGCCGCGCGGAGGCGGTACGGTCTGGCGGTGAGGAGTCCACGGGGAGAGGCCCGGATGAGGAGAGAGCCATGGTCCAGGTAACGCTGGAGCCGTTGAAGATCCCGGATCGGCTGCGCATGCCGACCGTGTTCGAGCGGAAGTGGACGGAGCCGGCCAACAAGCTGCAGCCGCGCATCCTGCTCCCGGCCTCCTTCACCGCGCCGTCCATGATTGCCCCGGGCGAGCACCGTGTCTTCATCGTCTTCAACCGCAAGGGCGGCGCCGGGAAGACCACGACCACGCTCGAGCTCGCGTGCGCCTGGGCGGCGATGGGCTACACCGTGCGCATCATCGACGCCGACCCGCAGGACGCCGGCCTGACCGGCTGGCTGCAGCCGGTCTACCCCGAAGGCCTGTCCGCATCGAACCGGCTGACGCTCAAGCACGTCATGTACGGCGAGGCCGGCCTGGACGACGCGACCTACTACACCCGCTACAAGAACATCTACATCGTCCCCAGCTACGAGGACTGCGCGGTCGTCGAGTACGACCCGGCCGTCAGCGGCGAGCGCGTCCTGCGCCGGGCGATCAAGCGCAGTGAGGCGCCGGTGGACATCACCATCGTCGACTGCCCGCCCAAGGTCGGGAAGCTGTCCACCTTCACCCTGGCCATCGGCGGCGAGGTCCTGGTGCCCAACCAGGTGAGCGGCCTGGACGCGATGTCGAACGACTCGCTGCGCCGGACGATCGCCGACGCGCAGGAAGAGTACGACGTCCAGGTTCGGGCGGCCGTACTCACCGCGTGGGGCAAGACGAAGATCGCCCAGCACGTCGGCAACGAGATGGCAGAGCACTACCCGGGCGCGCTGGTGTGCCCGATTCGGCGGTCGGTGGACGCGACCACCGCCCCCGACGAGAAGATGTCGATCCGCGAGTACAACAGGCGGGCCACCACCACGCGTGACTTCGACCAGCTCGGTCACATGCTGGTGGCGCCGCGGGGAGCCACAGCATGAGCAACGGAATGCCCTTCGGACAGGGAACCCTCCTCGGCAAGGAGCTGGGCGGCCAGGCGCCGGCCAGCCCGGGCACGAAGGAGAAGATTCCGGCCTACGTCAGCCCGGACACCATGAACCGGCTGCGTAACGCCGTGGTCGCACTCCAGCGGATCGACGACGAGGACGCCGACGTCCCGGTGTCGCTGTCCGCGTACGTGGAGGCCGCCGTCCTCGCGCAGCTGCGCCGTGACGAGCGCGAGTACAACAACGGGGCGCCGTTCCCGCAGCGCCGCAACAAAAACCTCAAGAGCGGCCCGCCACTCACGAAGTAGTCGGCCGCAGACGACGAGGGCCCCACCGCTTCCGGTGGGGCCCTCGCATGCGTTGGTGCCAGGCAGGCGCCGCAGCACCTCGTACGCTTTAGGCCTGTTAGGCCTAACAGGTCTTCGACGGGAAAATCAGGGCGCCGGCGTCTGTCCGGTTGCGGGCGGGGACACGGGGTTGCTGATCTGCTGCGGCTCGACCTTCTCGGCCCCAGCCCAGAGCCGCTCGGAGCTTTCTCGATATGCCTTCGCGATCTCCGGTTCAGGGGTGATGACGGAGGTCTGGTGCCGGCCGACGCCGTTGAGGGAACTTCCGATGAGCTGGACACCTCCGCCTTCGGCCACGATGCGCCGGTCGTGGAGGTCGGAACCAGCGGTGGCGCGCACCTCGACATCTTCACCGCGGGGCAGGGTGCCCAGTGCGACAGCGATCATCGGGCGTTCCTTGGCGCTGGCCTTCTTGGAGATCAGGATGCGCCGGATCGATGTGCACTCCAGGACCCAGGCGAGCTGCTCCGCCTTGAAGTAGGGGTCCACCAGCAGGCCGGCGCCTGCGGCGGCCAGACGCCGCGTGAGCACGGTGTAGACCAGCGGGTCGGTCGGGCTGAGTACGACGTCCTCTACCGCCGAGGTGGCGTTTTCCTGAGCTTGCCCAGCCTGCCTGATGGCGCGCCCCAGGACGGTGAGCTCCACACCGGCACCGTCTGTCTGGCGGATCCAGCCCACCTTTCGCAGGTACTCCGCGACGGGCTCCGGATGCCTCAGCCGCGATTCCAGACCGACGAGGTCGGCAAAGAGCGGCATGCCGTAGACAGCGTCGCGGGGAGGCGCCTGGGCTGCGAACAGGTCGAGGGCCTGGAGGGAGATGGGCACGCCTTGGCCGGACATGGTGTCGACGTACCAGAGCGCCCGCAGGACATGAGCCGGAATGTGTTCCACAGACCCGAGGGTGTCAGGTCTCCCATCTGTCGGGCACCCAGATTTCGCCGAGGCCTTGCCCGGTTCCGTCGATCCCCATCGGTGTCCCGAGCCGTCTCCGGACGTGCACGTCAGGGTCGGTTGGGTCTGTTAGGTCTAATGGGTCTAATTATTCGTTTGGTCGGTGGGCCTGCCCGGACGTGACTACCGTGCGGGACGTGACGACGAAGCCCGACCTCTTGGACGAGGTGCCCGAGCTCCAGGAAGCCGTGAACGCCGTGTGCGAGGAGGCCCCTTCCGACGCCCGCCGTCGGCAGATCCGGGCCCACGCCCGCGAACTGGTCCGCGCCCTCCAGCACCCCAGCCACCCGCGCAGCGTCGGCGACGACCTGGCCGACATCTTCGACCTGGAGTCACTCAGGGCGTACGAGAAGCTTGCCCTCGAAGGTGAGCTCCGCGACCGCGGGGCGAAGAGGCCGACGTCCGAGGCGACGGCGATGGTGCGCTCGGGGGTGATGGCCCTGCTCCAGCGCGAGCTCGGCCTCGAGGTCCACTACCTGCGCCAGCTCAAGGAGCTCCCCCGCAAGGAGCCGGTCGACGTGGCCCGTCGTGAGCAGCTGCGCGAGAGCCTGGTGACCCTGTCCGACTACGTCGGCCGCCGTACCCACTGGAGCGTCGAGGGCGGCCTGATGGAGCACGGCTACCCCCGCTGGGTGCGGATGCTCGCCATGGCCTCGGTCGTCCTGGACACCGGCGCCCGCGTCGGCGAGCTCTGCGCGCTACGCCTGGAGGACCTCTCCCCAGCCCTGGGTGAGGTCCGCATCCGGCGCCACCCCCAGAACGCCCGCCCCGACAGCCCCGTCTCAGCCGAGGTCTACCCGCTGCGCCGGGCCACCCGGGCCGCACTGCAGCGCTACCTCCTGGTGCGCCGCATGCTGATGAACGACGTCACCGGCGGCGCCGACTGGCTGTGGGTGTCGGTAAGAGGCAACCACGGAGGCGTCGTCGCCGAGGGAGTCGAGCCCGAGTACCGACCCGCCGGCACCACCCTGCAGGCGCGCGGCACCGGCCGCGCCTACAGCGCCACGGTGACCCGGGTGAACATCGACCTCGGCGGAACGCCGGGCTGGTCGCCGCTGCCGGTACGGATGGAACAGCTGCGCCGCGGCGTCGCCCTCCCCGAGCTTCACTTGGTCCCGCCCGCCCCCGATGCCGAGCGGGCGGCCGAGCTGATGGACCGGCTCCAGCGGGCCGGCCGCAGCCTCGCCGCCCTGCCCGACGCCCGGGCCGCCGCGACCACCGGCCGCAAGGCCCGCGACGAAGCCCGCCACGTCCTGCGTGAGGCCTGGCGGCTCGGCATCGACCACGAGGTCCAACTCGCCGCGCTCAGCGCCGGCGGCCTGCTCGCCGTGGACCTCTCCCGCGCCGGATGGGAGCCGGAGCTCCTGCGCTCCCTGGACCGGGCACTGCATTTCACACCGCTTTAGGCCTATTGGACCCAACGCCCCCGACCGTCGTCGCAGGTCGGGGGCATTTCTGTCCCTCAACCCGTCCAAGCCAACTAATAGCTGGCCAACTTCGTGTTGACATAGCCAACTTGGAGTTGGCATCCTCAAGGGGTCAGGACACCGCAGTTCGCCCGCGCAGCCTGACCGCGACGCCCTGACGACCTACCCGAGGAGACGAAGTGAGCGACGAGAAGACGTCCAAGGAAATCGCGACGATCACCCGCGTCGAAACCGTCGCCGAACGCACCGGGGCCGTCGGCATCGGCGAGCTGGCCGACCTCGCGCCGGCCGCAGCCGCCGCGCTGAACCTGCTCGCCGACGCCATCAAGCGCGGCACGGCGGACCAGGACGCGGTCGTCGAGGCCCTCAAGGCCGCCAAGGTCGACGAGGCCTTCGCTGCCGTCCTCACCGCGGCCGCCCACGCCGTGATGGATGCCGCCGAGGACCCGTACGACTTCGACGACCGTCTGGTCGCCGACAACCTCAGCGGCGCCGCCTCCGACGTCCGCCGCGCCTTCCACTGGCTGTAGTCCCACCCGGGCAGCGGCCGAAGCTCCAGGCCGCCAGTCATCAGACCCGTTAGACCCAACGCCCCTAACTTGGAGGACCGCATGGCCCGCATCGAGATCACCTCGTTCGGCTACCTGCACGGCGCCGCACCCGAGGCCCGCGTCACGATCGATCTCCGCCACCACTTCCGCGATCCGCACGTGCGCCCCGAGCTGCGGTACCTGACCGCCCACGACGAGGCCGTGCGCGAGGCGGTCCTGGCCACCAACGGCATCGAGGAGATGCTCCAGGCGACCACCGCCATGGTCGAGGCGTTCGCCGCCGGGCCCCGGCAGGACGAGCCGGTGACCGTCGCGTTCGGCTGTGCGGGCGGCCGGCACCGTGCCGCTACGGCGGCCGCCACCCTCGCCCAGCGCTGCGAGGCCCGGGGCATGGACGTGCGCCTGGTCCACCGCGACCTCGACAAGGACGTTGTCGAGCGCTGACCACTCGCGCCCTCGACCAGCCCCGCCCGAGACCCGCCGACGTTCCGCACACCCAGATCAGAAAGGAAGGAAGTGATCGCCGGCACCGCGTCCGCCATGCCCCTGGGGGAGACAGAGCACCTGCAGATCCTGGCGGCGTGCTTACCCCAGTGGACGGCGGGCGCGGTTTCGCAGGACCGCCCCGTGCTCGTGATCGTCGCGGGGCAGCCCGGCAGCGGCAAGACCACGATCGCCGAACTGCTGCACGCCGCGCTGTCCGCCCGCGGAGGCGCCGTCCGGATCAGCAGCGACCTCTACAAGGCGGCACACCGGAAATACGCCCGGCTGCGGGAGCGGGACATACGGACGGCCGGGGCGGGGGTGCGTGCGGACACCAGGCTCTGGCAGGCCGAGGTCGAGGAGTACGCGCGCTCGGCCCGGCTGGACGTGGTCCTGGAGCTGGCGCTGGCCGACCCGGCCGAGATCCGCGCGGTGTCCGCCCTCTACCGGGCGGCCGGCTACCGGATCGAACTGGTCGTCCTGGCCGTCGCGGAAGCGGTCAGCCAGCTGGCCGTCCTGAAGAGGTTCTTCACCCCTGACGCCGACGGTGGCGGCCGCTACATCGCCTGGGACAACCAGGACGGCTGCGCAACCGGCTTACCGAAGACCGTCGCGCTGGTCGAGGCGGAGCGCCTGGTGGACCGGGTGATGGTGGTCCGCCGCGGGCTCGAGCCGCTCTACGACAACGAACTGGTCGGAAGCCGGTGGCTCCGCCCGGAGGCCGCCGACAGCGTGCTGGAGGCCGAGCGGCTCCGCCCCTGGGACGGCCCGGGGACCCGGATCTTCCGCCGCGAGCTGGTGCGCGCGGAAGTCCTCGTCCACGACGAGCGGCTCCCGGAGGACCGGAGACTGGCCGTGTCGAGGGACGCCGAGCGGGCCGCCGCGGCGGCCGAGCCGCTCCGCCGCGTCGCCCAGCCTCTTCCCGGCCCGCCCGGCACCGGCTACCACCGGCTGAGCACCGACGAGCACACCTGGATCTTCGACGAACTGATCGCCTCCACTTTCCTGCGCAAGACCGTCTTCCGCCCGGATCCGCTGGTGGTCTACCTCGTCGCCGAACCCGGCGCGCGCTCCCTGGAGGCCGAGTGGATGCTGCGCCGGGCCATGCGGCCGGGAACGGTCGTGCTGGACCCCAGAATGCTCAGCGGCTCCCACCCGGACTACTGCCAGCTGGTCCTCGACCAGCCCCGGATTGCATCGGAGGCGGTCCGCCCCGACGCCGAGGCGTGGCAGAACGAGGCCGAGACGTACATACGCGAGCGGCGCGGCGACCTGATCATCAAATCGGCCTTCGCGGACGTGGCCCAGTTCGCCGCGAGCGCGGCCCGGTTCGCCCGGGCCGGGTACCGGATCGAGATCGCCGCCATCGCGGCCCGGGCCACCGACAGCCGCCAGCGCACCCTCATCAGATACGTCCGGGCCATGGAGCTCGACGTGCACATCGAGTTCCCCACACCCGCCGCCCACGCGCAGGCCTGCGCAGTCGCCGCCGACATCGTGGCGGCCGCGGCCGCCGACCCGGCCGTCTCGGCGGTCCGGGTGATCGACGGCGACCACCGCACGCTGGGCCACGGACACTGGGCCTCCTGGGCCTTGGCCGCCGCCCGCCGGCGCCCCTACACCTCGCCGGAAGCTGCCGTCTTCCACGCCGCGCAGCGGGCACTGCACCGGCGGCTCCCCCATCTCAGGGACGAGCTGGACGGCCTGGCCGCCCAGGCACAGCCCCTGATGCCTCCCGCGTGGCGGGTCCGCCAGGTGGAGAGCCGGCCCAGGCCCGCGTACCTGCCGGTGCCCGCGGCCTTGCGGCTCAGCTCTCCTGCTGCAGTTCTCTGAGGCGGGCGGCGTACTCCACCGTGAGCCGCGCGGTCTCCGCCGCGTCCGCAGTGGACAGCCGGCCTGCGTCGTCCGCCGCGCGGTCCCGGGCCGTACGCCAGCCGGCGACCGTGTCCGCCGTGTCCCGGCCGGGGAAGCGGCGGGCGGCGACGAGGCGGGCGTTGTACTCCTCGATCGCCCGACTCACCAGTTCGTGGGCCTGCTCGCTGTCCATGCCGGGCCGGTGAAACGGCGCCTGGTCAGGGTCTTCGGGAGGGAGCGGGACGGTCATGGTGGTGCACCTCAAGGCCGTGCGGACGTACATGGTCGGCCATTGTCGGTGACGCACCGCCACCGCGTCCTACCTGGGCCTAGGTTGGTCCTACAGGCGATCACCGGGGGGATGCGATGGCGGGCAACGGGCGGGATCTGCGGGCGCTGTTCAGTTCGAACGACCGCAGGGTGGAGGCCGCGGAGGCCTTCACGAACCGGCAGGGGCAGTGGGGGATCGTCCTGAACGCGATCACTGAGCATCTGGCCCACATCGCGGCCGCGTCCTTCTCCGTCGAGGACTTGGAGGCGCCGCGGACCAACGTGTTGGCGTTCCACGGAGTCGGCGGCATCGGCAAGAGCACCCTCTCGCGGGCCCTGGAAGCGGCCCTCGCCGGAGCCGGCGGACGCCCGGCCCGCTGGGGCGCACCCGCCTGGCCCGCCCGTCCCGCCCTGCTGCCGATCCGTATCGACCTCGCCCGGTCGGCCGGCAATGACTACGAGCGCATCCTCTTGACCCTGCGCCTGGCCCTTGCCTCACACGTGGGTCGCCCGCTGCCCGCCTTCGACATCGCCCTGCGGCGCTACTGGGACCACCAGCACCCGAACGAGAGCCTGGAGGAGTACCTGAACCGTGGCGGGCTGGCCGACCGGTTCGGCAAGGCACTGCCTCAGCAGGTGCAGTCCGTCCTCGCGGACGTCGCCCAGGCCCTGCTGCTGCCCGGCACCGTCGGCACCGCGGTCGGCGCCCTCACCGGCGCCCTGACCACCGCACTGCGCGAGCGCAGGCAGACCGTGCGGGCGCTGGCCGCGTGCGACCGGCTGGCCGACCTCCTGGACGCCGAGCCCGACACCAACAGCCTCTCCTACTACCCGCACCTGTTGGCCTTCGAGCTCGACCGGCTCCCCGCCGCCCAGGCCGTCGTGCCGGTGGTCATGCTGGACACGTTCGAGGACACGGGCACCCGCACCCACCGCGACCTCGAACGCCTGGTCCAGCGCCTGGTGTGGCTGATGCCGAACGCCCTGTTCATCGTCACCGGCCGCGGCCGCCTGCAGTGGGGAGACACCGGCCTGGAGGGCCAGCTCGACTACACCGGCCCCGTCGCATGGCCGGGCCTGGCGGGGCAGGCGGTCCCCGGCCCGCGCTCCGCCGGTACCCCGGCAGGGTCGGGACGGCAGGTCCTCATCGGTGACTTCGCCCCGGAGGACTGCACCGACTACCTCGCCCGCCGCCTGACCTTCGAGGGCCGGCCCCTGATCTCCGCCGAGCTCCGCGAGGCCATCGCCCAGCAGTCCCACGGGCTGCCCCTCTACCTCGACCTCGCCGCCCACCGGTTCCTGGAACTGCACCGCACCGGGCGGACCCCCTCCGCCGGCGACTTCGGGACCGACTTTCCAGCGCTGGTCACCCGTACCCTCGCCGATCTGACCCCAGACGAGCGCCACGTACTGCGCGCCGTCTCGCTGCTGGACGCCTTCGACCTGCCACTGGCCACCGCAGCCGCGGGTCTGCCGCACCTGTCGGCAGCCGCACGGATGGTGGAGCGGCCCTTCGTCCGCCAGGATGCCTTCGCGCTGTGGCCGTACCACCTGCACGCGCTGATCCGCTCGACGCTGCGTACGGCCGACGACGCCACGGACGACCGCTGGACCGACACCGACTGGCAGCAGGCCGCATCCCGCGCCCTGGCCGCGCTCGGCGCACAGTGGCAGGCGGCCCCGGGCCTCGACCGGCGCCTGCTGGTCGGCTGCCTGCGCCAGGGACTGGCCCTGGCCCGTGACCACCGCCTCGACCTCGACTGGCTCACCCCGGCGGCCTGGGCCTACGTGGACGACTACGTGTGGGAGCCGGTGACCCTCCCGGCCAGGGACGGAGGCGAGGAGGGGATCGCCACCGCCGCCGACGCGCTGGCGGAGCTCCTGTCCGCGCTCGCCCGACGCCAGCACGAACACCGCTCCACCACCGTCTCCCGGCTCACCGAAGTCCTCGACAGCGACCTGCTGCCCGCCGAGCTCGCCGACCTGGCCCTGTACTACCGCTCCAAGGCGTACCGCGACCTCGGCCAGGCCGAAGAGTCCCGTGACGGAATGCGCCGCGTCGCCGACGGCGGAGGCCGCCTCGCTCCCGACGCCGCCCGCGGCCTGGCCCACCTCTCCCGCGTGGCCGGCGACTTCCCCGCCGCGCTCGCCACCGCCCGCACCCTCGGCTGGGACGGCCGGGGCAACCGCGTCCTCGGAGACATCCACTTCGCTCACGGCGACATGGCCCAGGCCACCGCAGCCTTCACCACCGCCCGCACCGACGCCGAGCGGCACAGCAACCGAGGCGAGCAGGCCATCGCCCAGGCCAACCTCGCCCTCACCTACTCCTTCACCGACCCCAGCCGGGCCGACGACGAGATCTCCCTCGCCGAACACCTCCTGGCCGGCCTCGACCAGCGCGCCACCGCCCTCACCGTCCAGGTCGCCGCCCTCGCCCGCCAGGCCGGAACCCTCACCACCCTCGACGGGGCCCGCGCCCTGCGCACCGAGATCCACGCCGCCGGCATCACCGCCGCCCAGGCCACCCTCGAACTCGCGCTCGTCTTCCACCACGCCGTCACCGGCGAACAGGACAAGGCCCAGGCCGCCATCGCCCGCCTCACCGAACTCACCCGGACCGGCGACTACAAGTACTGCGTCGACGTCGCCCGCCACATGGCCGACCTGCGGATGTCCGAACCCTCGACCGTGTCCTGGCTCGACGGGTCCGACGCTGTTCGCGCCCGCTGGCGGAACCTGGTCCAAGCCCGCCGCGACCAGCTCATCGCACAGGCGTAGGGGCACTGGAGCTGTCCTCCCCCCCTACTCAGAGGCGAGCAGGTCCGGCACCATCAGACCTGTTGGGGCTAACAGGTCTGACGGATATGACGAAGGGCCGGACCACGAGTTGGTCCGGCCCTTCGTCGTCTGCTCTGGGGTGTCAGCCGACGCGGCCGACGTGGATGACCACGATGGTGATGGTGGCCTCGGTGATCTCGTACATGACCCGGTAGCGCCCGATGTGGATCCGGCGCAGGTCTGGGGATCCGTAGGGGGTACTGCCCTCGGGGCGGGGCTGGTCGGCGAGCAGGTCGACAGCGTCCATCAGCTGCCGCAGCCCGTCCGGGTCGTCCTTCAGGAACCGGGCGGCCGCGTCGATCGCGGCTTCGTCCCAGGTGATCGCGTACGTCAAGCCGGCTTCACCAGCCCGAGCCGCGCACGGACCTCGTCATGCGGGACAGGCGCGGTGGCCGTGCCGGAGCTCTGGCGCACGCGGTACAGGGCCAGAGCCAGGGAGTCCTCCAGGTCGGCGAGCTCCTGGGCGTTGATGATCACGGCGGCTGGGTGGCCGTGATCCGTGATGGTGATACGTTCCCGGGCGCTGCTCGCGCGGCGGACCAGCGACCCGAACTTCGATCGCGCTTCGGTGATCGGCAGAGTGTCACTCATGTGCACAACTGTACACTTCACGCCGGTCGTGGCTAGTGGCCCCCGGCGGTGCCGTACCGGGAGGCCCTGCCCACCGTGGTTGGTCCCGTTAGGTCTAACAGGACCAAGCACGGCGGCGACCCGAGACGAGAAGACCCCCGTCCGCGAATCGCGGACGGGGGTCCTCTCGAGGCCCGTGGTGACGATGGGCCCCCTCACGTTCTCCCAAAGGATCACGGGCTCCAGCGGGGAGCCGTCGAGGGCGGACTCGGCTCCGGCCGGCAGGGAGCGGCTCCACATGTTCCTTCAGGGAACACGCCCGGTGTTCCTCCAGGGAACAGGCGCGGTGTTCCCTTAGGGAACGAGGTACGACGGCGGACTGGCTGTCGTACGAGGGTGGCCGTACCGTCCGGTTATGGACGACAGCCGCCCGGAGCCCGGCCCGAGGTGTCTGTGGTGCGGTCGACCATTCGACGAGGGCCCTGCCCTTCGACGGTACTGCGCGCGGCCGCGGCTGTGCCGCGACCAGGCATATCGCGAGCGGCGACGCGCGAAGCAGGCCCAGCCTGCCCGCAGCGCCCTCGCCCGCGCAGGGCACAGCCTCGACGTCCACCTGCAGAACGTCCGCGAGGTCCTGCTCCAGGCCGTGCTGCAGGAGGACGCGTGGCCCGGGGTGTTCGCCCTCGCGGCCGCGGGCGTCGAATCCCGCGCGGCGACCCTGGTGCGCGTGTGCGTTCTGGAGGAGCGTGCCGCCGGAACCTCGTGGGAGAAGATCGGCGAGCCGTTCGGCATCAGCGCGGACGCCGCGCGTAAACGCTGGGGCCGCTGGGAGCTCGTGTGCCACCCAGAGGACAACGAGCTCAACAGTGGGTAGACCCGTTGGGGTCAATGGGTCCATTCCTTGCCCGTTTCGATGCCGTGGCGGGCGGCGATCAGTTCCTCCATGAGCCCCAGGACCTCGTCGCGGGCTTCGGCGGCCTTGGTGCCGACGGGCAGTTCGTCGCCGTGGGCCCTGACCAGTGGCCGCAGCTTCCTCAGCCGGGCACCCAGGGCGGGCCCGTCGAGCTCGCGGTGCCAGGAGTCGAGCTCCTTGGCAGAGGCGCGCCGGGCCAGCTGCGGCCATCCGTCGTTGAGGCAGGCCAGCGACCACACCGCGGCGCGCAGCCGGGGCGCATTGGTTTGGCACCAGGTGTCACCGGCCCGGTCACGGGCCCGCTCGGCACGCTGCCGCTCGGGGTAGCGGTCGCCGCGGAAGGACGCTGCATCGCGCTCCAGGCGTACGGACCGGCTCTCCGCGCTCGTACGGGAAGCCAGGCCGAGGGAGTCGGCCACCTGCTGCCAGGAGGCCCCGCGCTCTCGGGCGGCCCGCGTGAGGTCACGCTCCAGGGTGTCCAGCGCCGCCCGGGCCTCGTCGAGCTGGGTGAGCGCGGCCAGGACGTCGTCGGCCGGCACCTCCGGCTGCTCCTGGCCGTCGGGGCCGTGCCGGTCGGTGGCCGCGCGCACCGCGTGCATCGTGCGGACGGGGTCGAGCCAGGTCTGGCCGCCGCTGTACTTCGCCAGCAGCAGGGCCTTGGCGTCCTGCAGCAGCTGCTCCCGGGCCTCGGGATCGATCGTCTTCGCCATGGCTGGGAGCCTGCCACTATTCCGGCGGTGTCCGCGAGTCGCGGACGGGCGCGGCGGGCCGTGTTCCTTCAGGGAACATCACATATCAGGATGATCTACCCCATGGAGTCTCTGACCTGGGCAGATGCCTGCTTTCAGCGAGCCGGTGGATCACCCGAAGCAGGCCCGAGACGGCCCGCAGAGGGGGTCAGGAGCGCCGATCTCCAACGGCACACCCGGGAGTGCCGATTACCACCGGAGAGCCGCACAGGCCCACTCAGAGACGCGCCGCCCTGCTCTTCCAGGTCGCCGCGCGAAGCGCGTCTGTCTTCATCGGCGAAGCCGATGGGTCTTGTAGGTCGTGCCCGTAGGGCTCCTTTCTATGTTCTGACCTGCACGGACTTCCCCAGGGGCGCCCCACGCGCGGCCCGCGTCACCCGAATGGGTGACGCGGGCCGCGCCCCCTCCTCTGACTATTAACAGGCCCTTGCGCCCTCAGATCGCCGGTTCCATCGGGTACATGACCGGCAGGTTCTCCGGCCGTCGGCAGTCCTCAGCTCGGGTCAAGACCTTGCCAGCAGCACGAGGGGGTCAAGATCGTTTCTGCCCGGATGGCGGGCTGAGGTCTCCGGAGCGGGGGTGGTGGGTACGGCGCGGGCCGTACCCACCACCCCGGAGCGTGGAGGAGCAACGGCCTGTTAATAGGAGTGCCTGTTCCGCTTCGGAACAAGGCCGGCCGTCGGCAGCTTCCTGGCAGGTTCACGGCTAGGGCCAAGACGGCTGGCAGCAGGGGCGGGGTTGCTGTTGGAGGCGAAGCCGAGCTCTCTCTCGCTTTGCGGTGCCTGACCCGGTCGAGGCCGCGCTGCCGCTGCGGCCTGCGGTGCAGGAGAGAGAAGAGCTTCTTGGGGGGGCTTATTAGGGGGGAGCGTTTCCCCAGGTCAGCGAGGTGCTGCCGATTTTTTTCCGACCAGGCTGGTCGGAAATCCGTCGGGTCTGGTCGGAAATCCGACCAGCACAGTTGGGGAGCTGCCCGGCCGGGGCCCGCGAACGACGACGCCCCCGGCGCAGGAGCGCGCCGGGGGCGGGGCCGGTGTGTGACTACGGAACGCACCCTCGCAGACAGAGCGGACACCGTCGCGGGCTCACGACGGTACGAAGTCCGTGAAGCGCGCGTAGTGGGACTGGAAGGCGATGTTGGCGGCAATGCCGGGGCGCGCGCTCCGTGCCTTCGCGACGACGAGGTCGGCCTCCCACGGGCGGGACGTCGGGTCGTACGCGTCCTCGCGGTGGACCAGGACCACCGTGTCCGCGGCGAAGACAATCTCGTCCTGCAGGTCCTCCAGGGCCGGCATCCTGTGGGGCCGCCTCGACGCGGCCCACAACGGGGCGGTGGCAACGATGGGAACGGCCAGCTCGCGCGCGAGGGCCTTCAACGCCCGTGCCGCCTGGCCGAGGGAGAGACCGGGGCCCATCGCCTCCAGGCCGTCGACCCCGACGAGCTGGACCTGGTGCTCGTGCACCAGGCGCCGGGCGTGCTCCGTCAGCTGGCCGTCCGTGAACGAGGCCGACGCCATCACGAACAGCGGGGCGACCTCCAGGACCGACTGCGCACGCTCCAGCCGGCGGAGGTCCTCGTCGGTGAGCTCGCCCGTCCGGATGTGGTCACGCTCCACCCGAGCAGCCGCGGACAGCAGGCGGACCATGATCTGCTCCGTGCTCTGCTCCGTGGAGGCGAACAGGGCGGAGACCGCCTCCCGCTCCTGCGCCTGTGGGAGCCCGCCCAGGAACCTGCCGCCGACGTTCCACTGGCAGATGTTCTGCAGGAGGGTGCTCCTGCCCAGGCCAGGCCGAGACGCAAGGACCGTCAGTGTGCCCGGCTCCAACCCGCCCATCGCGGTATCCAGCCCCTCGAGTCCGGTGCGCAGCCCCGGCCGATGTCCGAGGCTGTGCGCCGGCGCCTCCTCGCTTCTCGCGAGGAGCTCCGCCAGCGTGAGCACGGGCGACTGCTCGGTCGACTCCATCGGAGGACGTCCTTTCAACGAAGGGGTGGCCGCACCGATGCGGCCACCCCAAGGTGGGAAAACAGGCAGGTCACAGGCCGATCAGGTGCTCGCCATGTCGACGAACCGGCTGTAGTGGCCCTGGAAGGCCACGCTGATCGTCGCCGTCGGCCCGTTGCGGTGCTTGGCCACGATCAGGTCTGCCTCACCCGCGCGGGGCGACTCCTTCTCGTACGCGTCCTCACGGTGCAGCAGGATCACCATGTCCGCGTCCTGCTCGATGGAGCCGGACTCGCGGAGCTCGCCGATCTGCGGCCTCTTGTCGGTGCGCTGCTCGGGCCCGCGGTTGAGCTGGGACAGCGCGATGACCGGGATCTCCAGCTCCTTGGCCAGCAGCTTGAGGTTGCGGGAGATGTCGGAGACCTCCTGCTGGCGGTTCTCCGGGCGCCCCATGCCGCCGGACTTCATCAGCTGCAGGTAGTCCACGATCAGAAGGTCCAGGCCGCCCTTGCTCTGCTTCATCCGCCGGGCCCGCGAGCGGATCTCGGTCATCGACAGGTTCGGGGAGTCGTCCACGATCAGCGGGGCCGCGTCAATGTCGGGCGTACGGCGGACCAGCCGGGTCAGGTCGTCCTCGGTGGTGGTGCCGGCGCGGATGTGGTGCAGGGCGACGCGGGCCTCGGCGCTGTAGAGCCGCTGCAGGATCTCGGCGCGGCCCATCTCCAGGGAGAAGAACGCGACGGTGTGGCCGTAGCGAACCGCTGCGGAGCGGGCGATGTCCAGGGCGAGGGTGGACTTGCCGATCGCCGGGCGGGCGCCGATGACGATGAACTGGCCGGGCTGGAAGCCGTTGGTGAGGCTGTCGAGGTCGGTGAGGCCGGTGGGGATCCCGCTGATCTCGGCGGTTCCCTTCATCCGGGCGTCGAGGTCGTCCCAGAAACCGGCCACGTCCTCGCGGACGTAGGCGTAGCCGGCAGTCTGCTCCCGGGTTGCCAGGGCGTCGAGGATCTCGGCCTCGACGGAGCTGCGCACCTCGTCGAGCTCGCCGACCTTGGAGTAGCCGAGCTGCGTGATCTTCGTTCCGGCCTGGACCAGCCGGCGCAGGACGGCGTGCTCGTGGACGATCTCCGCGTAGTAGGCGGCGTTCGCGGCGGTGGGCACGGCCTGGACGAGGGTGTGCAGGTAGGAGACGCCGCCGACCTTGGCGATGTCACCGCGCCGCGTGAGCTCGGCGCCGACCGTGATCGGGTCGACCGGCTCGCCCTTGCCGTACAGGTACAGGATCGCGGCCTGGATGGTCTCGTGGGCCGGGCGGTAGTAGTCCCGCTGCTGCATCGGGGTGTCGAGGACCTCGCCGATCGCGTCCTTGCTCAGCATCTGGCCGCCGAGGGTGGCCGTCTCGGCTTCGAGGTTGTGCGGCGGAACGAGTTCGAAGCCGTTCCGGCCGGAACGCTGCTGCTCGTCGTCACGAGCGGCGTTGGGTGCGACGATGGTCATACGGATCTCCTTGGCGAGGTCTTCTGTGGCGGCCGGTTCTTCGCGGGAGCGGCCGCCACAGGCATGTGCGGAAGTGCGGGTGCGGGTCACGCGGGCTGACCGGCGCGGAGCCGGGCCAGCAGGTCGGCACCGTTGACGGACTCGGGTCCGGACGCCTGGCGTTGCCGACGCTCACGCTCGGCCAAGCGGCAGGGCGAGCAGTCGCCCTCCTCGAACGCGGGGTGCCGCTCGCACATCGGCGGTCCGGAGCGCTGCTTCGGCAGCGAAGCCTGTGGGGCCTCGGGCCAGGTCATCGCGTCCTCGATGCTCTTCCAGCTCGGCTTCACCCGGCCCATCCACTCGGCCAGACGGCACAGGTGGTCCAGGTTTGCGCCGGCGGCCAGGAGCTCAGTGGCCTCGGCGCCGATGGTGGCCGCGCGCTTGGGCAGGTACGGGTGACCGCTGGCCGCCATGCCACTGGCCCAGGCCTCCACCACGGGGGCAGCGGCCGAGACGTCACCCGCGGGGTCGGCACCGGCGCCGGGGGCGACGGCCTTCTTCACCGGCTTCTTCGGCGTGGCCTTAGCGGCGGGCGCGGACCGACTGTTCTTGGGAGCGGGGGTACCGGACCCGGCCGGGGGCGCGGATTTCCCCGTCCCGGCCGCAGGCGCCGGCGCGGCAGGGGCCTGCGGCCGACTGGAGGTCCGCCGCACCTTGCCGTCATCGGTCCGGGTGTGGACCGGAGGCTGGGCCGGGTTCTCGCGCCAGTCGGTCGTGTAGGCGTCGAGCTTGTCCCACACGTTCCGCCAGCCCGTGTACACGTCCGGCGGCAGGTCGTTGACCTGGTACTTCCGGAAGGAGTTCTGGATGCCGCCCTTACCCGTCGAGGTGATCAGCCGTTCATCGCCGTCGGGGTTCACGACCAGGCCGTGCTCCGCGAGCAGGCGCAGGGCGTCCTTGACCATGGTGGGACTGCACGGCTTGTCGTTGATGCCGGGCAGCAGGTAGCACAGCTGGTCCACCGACATCCGGCGCAGGCCGCCACCGGTCCGCCGGGCCGTCTCGGAGACCATCGCCCGCAGCAGCAGGTACAGGTGGAGGGCGGTCCGGGTGATGCCGGGCACCAGGAGCACCCAGTCACGGACCTGGGTGTAGGACCAGTAGTCGGTGATGTCGCCTTCGAACTCGAGGTTCTCGGCGTTCTCGTCCATGACAGGAGCGTTCATCGGGCCACCGCCCCGGCGGCCGGCGCGGAGGTGAAGGCGTTGCTGTCGAGCAGGTTCGTAGTCACCAGGCCGTTGTATGCGCCAAAGCGGACAGGCCCGCCGGAGCAGGTCAGCGCTCGATTCAGGGTGTATTTCATAGTCACGGCGCCTTCGTACGCGGCCGCGACGGTTAGTGTCGCGGGCTCCGCGGAGGCGGGCCGGAGGGGGCGGTGCATGCGGTGTTCGGCTCCCGTTCGGGGTAGGAGCCGTACGTCGGTGGGGATCACCCGGACAGAGAGGTCACACCAGAGGTGGTGCTGCGCAATCCTGAGATTGCTCGCTATCCTGGTTGGTGGTAGCCGGGTCCCTTGGACTTGGTACCCGGCGTTACCGCCGACGTACGACTCGAGGATCTGTGGCTTGTCTAGGGCCGGGTTGCGAGTCGTTTGTGCATGGAAGGTCGATGGCCGTCACCCTGCTGGACACAGGGCGGCGGTCATCGTCTGTTTTACGGGTCCATCGTCGAGTCCATTCGCCGGTTGGGCTGACCGGGAAGTCCGTGGTAGAAGCAGGTCCGACCGCGATCATGCACCGCCGTCAACCTGTTGTAACTTGCCGAGCCGGGCTTTGGTGCCGCTGTCCCGTCTGCCGGGCGCGAACTTGCCAGGGCATCCCGCAGGGCGGGACCGCGGCGTGTCGCCGGGCCCAATGTGGGCGTGTTCGCGTACGGGTACGCGTAGCCTGCCACCGCAGGCACCTCCGATTCAGGTGCTTGACCGCGCACGTCGGGCTTCCACACACCGGCGTTGCGACCGACAGGCCCCCACGGGGGCCTGTTCGCGTTTTGCGGGCCCATCATCCTCCTCAGCCGACTCGATCGTGGTCAGTGGGCGAACTCTGGGTGTGTCGGGCGTCATCGAACGCGATGAACGCCGCGGTCGCGTCGTCGCTCACCTTGAACCTGGCCCAGCGGGTGCCATCCCTGTCGGAGGCCTCGGCGGATCGGGTCCTGGAGATGAGCGCGGCTGGCCCGGAACCCTCCAGTACGTCGAGCAGCTCCTCCCAGGACAACTGGTGGAAGGTGTCGGCGAGACGGCTGGCGCCGTCCGACAGCAGTGCTGCCCGGCGGACTGCGGTGGCCGGGACGCTACCGGTGATGGCGTGGTCCGCAGCGGCAGGGTCGGTCGAAGCGACCCAGTAGCCGCCGGGGCTGTTCCGCAGGCTGCGCTGTACGGCGACGAGTTCGGATACTCGGGCAGCTCGCTCGGGGGTGCCCGCGGGGCCGGCCAGCGCTGCGGCCATTTCTTGCCCCGCGACGTCCTCAACGCTGGTGTCTGCCACGGCCTGGATGACCCCGTCCGTGTCCAGCACGAGCACGGAGTCGGACAGGACGAGGTAGTCGATGATGTCCTGACGCTGGCGCAGCATGACCACGGTTGCAGCAGGGACTGCCTTCTGGTCGAGCGCGCACGTGTCGGAGTGCATCGAGTTGACGTCCTGGATCGCGGTCCGGAGAACCTCTGCGAGTGGCTGTTCGTCGTCGCCCATCAGAGCGACCAGGCGTGCGCCGAGCTGCCGGACGAGCCACGGTGTGCCATGGCAACAAGCCATCGGCAGGTCCTTCGGTGCGGACAGCCCATCGAGCACCACGACGCCGCTGGGGCCCGTGAAGACGCCGTCCTCGTTCTCGTCCCCCACGCCCTTCGCTGACGCCGTGGTGATCTGCATGTCAGGCCCCTTCTGGGCGGTAGAAGGGCGTGATGCGCTCGCTCTCGAGGATCTCCCCTGTTGTCGGATCGAAGCGGCTGGAGATCAGGGTGGAGAACCGCTTGGCTCGGAGCTCGCTGTGCACGTTGGCCAGCTCCTTGGTCAGCCAGTGGATGACCCCGCCGGAACCGATGGCGTGGATGCCCGCCACGTACAGGAAAGTGCCCTGACCATCGGGGCGCGGCAGCCGGCTGAAGTACGCGACGTCGCGGTTCTCTCCGCTGTCCATCGGCGAGCGGTACGTCTTCCCACTGGTCCTGTCCGTCAGGTGCCAGCCCTCGGAGTCCTTCGCGAACCGCAGATGCGGGTCGCCTTCGAGGATCTGTTCCAGGAGCGGAGACAGCCGGGGGCCGCAGATGACGACGAGATTGTTCCGGTTGAGGCGGACGTTGCCACCTACCGGAATCGGCTCCAGGGTGCAGGCGAGGCCGACTTCTTCGGCCAGCTCGCTCAGCTTCCCGTAGGTCTGGACGTCCGGTGTTGCGATTACCGGGCCCTGGACAGCCTTCTCCTTCCCATCCTCCAGCTTCTCGGCCAACGCCACGATGACCGTGCCGGAGCCGAGGAAGAGGCGTTCAGGAGGAGAGCCCTTGGCCAGCTGGCTTACGCGCGCCTTGCTGATGCCGAGCTCCGTCGCCAACTGAGTGCTGTTCAGGTTGCCCGTACGCAGGGCGGCGTTCATGGCTTCGTTGCGGACGACCTGGAGCTCGTTGCCGTAGTCCTGGACCCGGCCGGTAAGGCTGTGGGCGGACTTGGCCCGCTCAAGAGGGTCGGTCAGTTCCTTGAGCTGGGACAACGCGGCATCGAGAGCCGCATCAAGCTGTTCCTGATCCATTCGTGCCTCCCTTCGTAGGGTCCTGTTTAGCGCACTTAACCGTAACTGTTCAAGGTGCTTGACGCGTCGGCGGGGTCGTCCTATGGTTTCGATGTCGCCAGGTTAAGCGGCCTTAACCGAATCGGTTGAGCGCCCTGTACCTGCACGTCAAAGCACTTCTTGTACTGGCACAGCCGCTCAGAACCACGCGGTTGTGGATGGCACCTCCATGCCGAAAACGGCGACACCGGACCGCCTCGGAGATGTACCGAGCTGGTGTACCGCGAAGAACTCCACAGTGAGACAAGGCGAAGAAACACAAGCTCAGGCCCTATGTCTTCAGTCCGGCACCCGCCCTGACGGGGGTGCCGTGGCCGTGGCCATCAGGCCGCCCGCACGACCCCTTCCCCGCCAACGGGGAGCGGCCCCGTGAATCCCCTGGTGCTCGAACACCTGGGGCGGGGCCGCTGCACGGACAACCCCTCGTACACAGGAGTTGAACCGATGGACAGCATCTCCTACATCCACGCCGCCGAGCAGCAGCCGGCGGACGAGTCCCGCCTCTTCGCGATCGACCGGATCGGGTTGTCGGCGGTCCTCGGCATCGACGTCGACCTGGTCCGCGGCCCCGCTGGCGCCGAGAGCGAGCTCGACGAGTACACCCGCCTCTGCGCCCTGGTCGACATGGCGGACGCCGGGTTCGTCGGCGACGCCGACCTGGACCTGATCGGCGGCCTGATCGACGACATGACCGAGGACGACGACCGCCGCGGCTTCGAGGACGACGAGTACGCGGCCACCGCCGACGACCTCTTCATGACGGGGTGGGCGGCATGATCACCACCACCAAGACCTTGCTCCACACGGCCCGCGACACGGTCCGGGAAGTCACCACCCGCGCGGACCGGCTCCACCCGGTCGCGCTGCTGGCCCTCATCGCCCTGGTCATCGTGCTCGGCTGGGGCGCGGCGACGGTCGTCGGCGCCGCCCTGGTCGCCCTGGTCCACGCGCTCGTCATCCTCGTCCAGGCCGGTGCCGTCGTCGGCGCCGCCGTCCTGGTCCTGCGCCTGGCCTACCGGTCCGCCTCCTCCGGGCGCAGGCCGGTGACCGCACCGTGAGGGCCTGCCGGATCATCCGCGAGCTCGACCCGGAGACCCTCACCCTCCACCGCACCACCCGCGACCAGGCCCACGAACAGGGTGCCTGCGCCCGCCTCCTCGCCGCCCAGACGCTCCGCCGCTCCGCCCGCGCCGCCCTCGACAACCACGCCGATCCCGCCCCGGAGGACCACCGATGACCAGCAGCGCCTGCGCCGAGTTCCGGTCCTCCCACCCGGGCGACCCGGCCGACTGGAACCCCGAGATGTACGAGCTCTACCTCGACGCCACCCTCGCCGACCAGGCCGCCGCCGCGCGGCGCGTCTCCCGCCGCGCGGTGCGGGCCGCCTGGATCACCGCCGAGGTCACCGTCGGCATCTTCGCCCTGGCCGCCAGCTCCGTCGCCGCCGTCCTGATGTGGGCGGACGAGAAGCAGGGCTACCGCGCGCCCCTCAGCTGGATCGCGGACATCGCCGCCGACGTCGCCGACGCGCTGTGCGACGCGACCGACCGCATGAGCAAGCGCCTGTTCCGGCTCGGCCGCCGTCACCCGAACTGGCTGATCGGCATGTTCCAGGAGCCGGAGAACTACATCCCGGTCCCTCCCCCTCCCCCCTCCCGGCCGGCCTTCGCACCGCTCGTGTGCCAGCCCGTCGAGACCTTCCGGTCGACGCCGCGTCCCCTGTACCCCGAACCCGTGGGCGACCTGCGGATCGTGCGGGACGAGCTGGCCGACCTGCGGGCGGCCGCCGCCATGGGCGTCGTGGTCGGGATGCTCCTCGACGCGGTCGTCCGCGCCGCCCCGGCCCCGCAGCCGGTCCCCGAGCCGACCGGCCCGGTCATCAAGGGCGAGCTGATCGGCGAGAAGCGGTCCGGCAAGAACCCCTTCCCCCCGGAGCTCCCGCTCGCCGAGGAGTCCAGCCCGGCGGTCGCCCGCCAGTTCCTGATCGACAACGCCAACCTGATCAGCCCCCTGGTCAGCCCCGAAAACGCGGCCCTCCTCGCCGAGGCCGCCCGCACCAACCGAAGGGAGCTCGGCGCATGACCGCCGTCTCGATGGAGAAGGACCTGCCCGACGAGACCCCGCTCACGCCGCCGGCCCCGGAGAGCGGAACCGACCCCGGCCTGGCCGCCTACGTCACCGCCCAGGCGCAGGCCAAGGCCGCCGAGGTGAAAGCCCTCGGCGAGGCCAAGGCCGCCGAACTCAAGGCGGCCGCCGAAGCCGACGCGATCCGGGTCCAGGCCGAGGCCGACGCGGAGAAGCAGCGCCTGGCCAACGAACGGGCGGCGATGAAGCTCGAAGCCGACCGGGCGGTCCACGCCGAGAAGCTCGCCAAGCTGGAGGCCGCCCGGATCGCCGCCGAGGCCGCCGCCGTCCAGGCGAAGAAGGAAGCGGACGCCACGGCGCAGGCCGACGCCGACCGTGCGGTCGAGGAGCGGCGCAGCGAGTCCACGTGGAAGTGGGCCGCGCGCGGCATCTACGCGGTCGGGCTGATCATCGCGGCGCCCCTGCAGTTCATGGCGTTCTGGGACGAGAGCCGGCCGTTCATGGTCGCCGCGCCCGCACTCCTCGAAGGCCTCGCGCTGGTCCTGGCCTTCGGCGCCGCCTGGGCCGTCGCCCACCGCCGGGACGTTCTCCCGTACCGGATCGGGATCGGGGCCGGCGCGCTGATCGCGGCGGCCGTGAACCTGTGGCACGGGGTCAAGGACCCCACGATCGGGCTGGACGCCGGGATCATCGGCGCCCTGGCCTCGCTCGGCGGCCCGGCCGTCCTCATGTGCTACGAGCACGGAGTCGCCCAGCGCCGCGACGGGATCCCCTCACGAAGGGAGCGGCGTCAGGCCGAGTCCGAGGCGAAGGCCCTGGAACAGGAGGCGGAGTCGAAGGCCGCCGCGAAGAAGGCTGAGGCCGAGGCCCGGGCCGCCGAGCGGGCCGTCGCCGAGGCGAAGGCGGCCGACGAGCAGAAGCGCAAGGACGCCGACCGGCAGCAGCACCACACCGAGGTGTGGGAGGTTGCCGAGGCCATGCGCTCGGCGCGCGGCGCGGCCTTCGTCACCGACCAGATCTGGGGCGACGCCTGGTTCCGGGTCACCGGCAGCAAGGTCGTCGGCATCACGGCGGAGATCGAGGCCGGATCCCGGGCCGCGCAGGCCCACATGAAGGCGGCCATCGCAGGCGCCTACGACGAGGCCGCCGAAGCCCTGTTGTCGCAGGTCGAATCCCAAATGCCCCCGCGCCCGCAGCGGGACCCGAACGCACCCGACGGGCGCCGCTTCAACGGGGGCGTTCCCCCGCTGCGCACGCCGGGCGACACCGTCCCGTACGCGGACGCCGCGAAGTCCGTGATGGCCGACGCGGCGAAGGCGTCCGCAAGGTGAGCCCGGACCGGTACCGGCGACTGCTGGACCGCTCCGGCCGACACTGCGAGTGCGATACCCGCAAGCCCTCCCGCTGCGGCGAGAAGCCGCACAAGTCCACCGGGCACCGCTGCCAGAACCCCGACCGCCAGGGCAACCCGCTGGTCGTCATGCCGCTCGACCCGGAGCTGGCCGAGCACCAGGCGGTCGGCCTCGGCGACCGGCAGCTGATCGTGATGTGCCGGCCCTGTGCCACCGCCCGCACCGGCGCCGTCCGCCGCGCCCGCGAGAGCGCGAACACGACGGCGATGTTCTCCGAGCTGAACAGCCTCTTCACCCTCTGACCCGCCCCCAGCCCTTCCACCCACTACCAACGTCAGACCTATTGGCCCTAACGGGTCTAACAGCCTCTCACCAGGTGCGGGGCGGACAGTCTTCACCGCCGCCCCGCACCACTGACTCAGACCAGGAGCGCCCTGCCCATGACCATCGCCGTCGACCGCATCACCGCCGAGAGCGCACCGCACTCCCGCCACGGCTGGAACCAGCTCGGGGACCGCCTCTTCGCCCAGGCCCTCGCCGTCATCGACAGCCACCACCGCACGACCGCGGAGCTCGCCGCCGCCGAGCTCCGCCTCACCGCCGCCCGCGTCGCCTGGAAGCGCGCCGAGAACAGCCCCGCCTGATCGCCCCGCCCGCCACCGCATCCGGAAGGACAGCTCGTTGAGCGACACCGACAAGACCGGCATGAAGCTCCCCCGCACGCTGGTGATCGCAGCCCCCGTTGCCGCCTACGTGGCGATCACCGGACCGACCCTGCGCGCCTGGAGCGCCACGACCACCGCCACGGCCGCCGGCCTGCTGTTCGTGATCCTCCTGTTTTTGCCCCAGCTCCTGCGGGGCGCGGCCGCCGCGAACAAGGCCGCGGCCGCCAACCGCAAGCACGCCCAGGCGAAGGCCAAGGCCGAGGAGAAGGCCAAGAAGCCCTAGCTCCCCCGACTCCACCCCGGCCTGGACGGCCCCCACCTCCAGGCGCACCGCCTCACCCCCGAACGCAGCGGAGCCCGGCTGGGAAGCGACCCCGGCCGGGCTCCAAGTCCACCCAGACGGAAGGACCCACCCATCATGTCGGAGCAGGCCCCCGACTCCCCGCACCACGACGACCAGCCCCTCGACCTCGGCCAGATGTTCCCGCCCCACGTCCTGGGCGGCCTGGAGTCCGAGGCCCGCAACGCCGTACGCGGCACCCCCTCCGGCTACGCCGACTCCACCACCGGCAGCGTCCGCCTCCCCGGCCAGCACGCCCCCGGCAACACCGCCGAGTCCGGGTTGGTCCTGGAGCAGGTTACCGAGGAGGAGCCCTCCAAGGGCAAGGCCGGCCCGACCTGGCGCGAGTGGCTGCCCGCACCCGAGCTGTTCCTCTCCGCGGCCGCCCGCAAGGCCCGCAAGGCCGAACTCGAACACGCCGCCGCCCACCACGCCCGGCACTCCCACCTCTACCTCGGCCGCATGGTCAAGGCGTTCGCCTACGGCGCCCGGTACGTGGTCACGAACACCTGGGCGCACTTCACCGCCGCCGACAGCTACGCCGACGACATCGCCAAGGCCAAAGCCGCCAAGGGCCGCAAGGTCGGCGAGGCGTCCGGCAACGACTGGGTCCGCGCCCTGAAGGCCGAGCGAGCGCAGCTGGGCCGGGAGCGCCGCCGCGAGGCCCTGCCCATCCTCGGCGCCTCCGCCGCCACCTCCTACGTGTCCGTGCTCGTGGCCGTCGCCGAGGTGTGGGGACTGCTGATGGCCGGGGCGCTGCTGCTGCCCGGCCTGATCGCCCTCATGAGCTACGGGCAGCGCGAGCACGCCCGCCGGCACCCGGACCTGACCCCGCTGATCTACACCGAGCCGGTGTACCTCGCCGCCGACGCCCCCCTCGGCAAGGAGTCCCTGGAGAACGCGTTCAAGCGCATGGGGCTGATCAAGAACGAGTCCGAAATCCACCTCGTCGGCCTGCCCCGCGCGGTCGCGGTCAACGCCGTCGAGCTGACCATCGAACTCCCCGACGAGTGCGACCTCGACAAGCTGGAAGCCAACAAGGGCAAGATCGCCCAGGCGTTCCGGGTCCGCCCCGAGTGGATCGACCTGCGCGAGGACGGCCACCCCGGCCGGGTCATCGTGTGGATGGCCGCCCGCGACCCCTTCGGCCAGCCGTTCACCTCGCCAGTCGCCGAGAACCCCGAGCAGCAGGACGTGTGGGGCCGCGGGGTCCTCATCGGCTACAACCGGCGCGGCGAGCCGATCTACATCAAGCTCAAGCACGTCATGGCGCTGCTCGGCGGAACCAGCCGCGCGGGCAAGGGCATGATCCTCCGGAACATCATGATCGGCCTCGGCCTCGACCCGCGGGTGAACATCCGGCTCGTCGCCGGAGCCAAGCCCGGTGAGCACCGCGGATACAGCGCGGTCTGCGCAACGTTCTTCGGCCGGCGCCCGGCCCGCCTGATCCAGCTGCTGGAGGCGTTCCTCGCCGAGGCGTACCGGCGAGAGGAATGGCTGGAGGATCAAGGCCGAGCCAAGATGAGCGAAGCCGACCTCGCGCTGTTCCCGCTCGAAATCCTCATCGTCGACGAATACAAGCAGTACGCCGCCAGCAACGTCCGCATTCCCGACTACTCCGACCCGGAGGGAAAGCGCACCATCAAAGCATCCGACCGGATCGCCGACCTGCTCGAAGAGGCCGCCGCATTCGTCGCTGCCCTCAACATGACGATCCTCGTCAGCACCCAGGACCCCGACGCGAACACGATTCCGCGCGGATACCGGTCCAACGCCTCCGCCCGCATCGCCACCCGCACCCGCTCGGCGACCCAGACGAACGCGATCCTCTCCGACGGCGCTACCGGCGCCGGCCTTCGCGCCCACGACATCCGCGAGGAGGACCGGGGCGCTGCCATCGTCGATATCGACGGGAGCAAGGGCGAACTGATCCGCTCCTGCTTCATCGAAGACGAACACTTCGACGGCGCGGCCAACGCCATTGGGGCCGGACGCGCACTGCGTGAATCCCTCGGCCGGGCCCCGGGCCAGTTTCCCGACCCGATCGAGACGCAGCTCCTGAGGATGACCGGGCTTTCCTCCATCGCGGGCGGCCCGAACGGCTCCGGGCGGCCCGGGCAGCCGGGCGCGGACGTACTCCCGCTCCTGGAGCAGATCCTCACGGCGTTCCCCAAGGCGCCGGACGGCACCCGGGCCGACAAGGTCAAGGCCGCCGACGTCCGCTCCCACCTCGCCGCCGAGGACCCCGACCGCTGGGGCCTCAACGAGGAGGAGAACCCCGCCCAGTACGAGTCCCGCGTTGGCACCGAGCTCGCCGCGGCCATCGCCGAGGTCCTCAAGGGCTCCGGCGCCGTCCTCAAGCCCAAGGCCGGCATCCGGTTCGGCAAGCGCCCCGACGGCACCGACGACAAGGCGAGCGCGTACCTCCTCAAGGACGTCGAGGCCGCACTCGCCGCCACCCGGATCGCCCCGAAATAACCCCCTGGCAGGGCCCCGGGCGTCGAGAAGAACCGCAGGTCAGACCCCCCGGCGCCTACCCGAGCGGTGCCCGGAACCCCCAGGCACCGCCCGGGGGCAGACCCCCACCGCCCAGGGGGCCGCCACACCCTCTGACCCTGTCCCTTACACACACTGGCCCGTACGCCGTCCACATCACCTTCCACACCGGCTCCAGCACCCCGGTCAACTGGACCTTCGCCCGCGAGCTGCTCGTCGAGGGGGTGTTCCGCCCGTGCGGCCACGGCGACGTGCGGATCTGGCCCACGAAGGTCGACCACAAGGCCGTCCTGTGCATGGCGCTCAGCTCCCCCGACGGCGACGCGCTGCTGGAGGCCCCCGCCGCGTCCGTGTCGGCCTGGCTGGAGCGGACCCTGCGGATCGTGCCGCCCGGCACCGAGGCCGACCGGCTGGGCCTGGACGCGGCGCTGGCCGAGCTGCTCGCCCCGACGCCGGCCGACGACCTGTGGATGCGCGACCCGTGGCCGTCGGACGAGTCGGCCGACGGGGAGCTGTGAGGAGCCCCGCCCGGGGCCGTCGGGTGTTGTCCGGCTCAGAACAGCTTGCCCGGGTTGAGCAGCCCCTCCGGGTCGAAGGCGTGCTTGACGGCGCGCTGCATCTCCAGCCCCACCGGGCCGAGTTCGCGGGCGAGCCAGTCCTTCTTCAGGACGCCGACCCCGTGCTCGCCCGTGATGGTCCCGCCCAGTTCGAGCCCCAGGGCCATGATCTCCTCGAAGGACGCGCGGGCCCGCCGGGCCTCGTCCTCGTCGGCCGGGTCGAAGCAGACGATGGGGTGGGTGTTGCCGTCTCCGGCGTGTGCGCAGACTCCGATGAGCAGGTCGTGCGCACGGGCGATGGCGGCGGTCCCGTCGAGCATCTCGGCGAGCCGCGAGCGCGGTACGCACACGTCGTCGATCATCGTCGCGGGCCGCAGGGCCTCCAGTGCGGGCAGGGCCATCCGCCGGGCCTGGAGGAGCAGCTCGGATTCCGCCGCGTCCTCGGCCGGTACGACGGCGCTCGCCCCGGCGGCGGTGCACAGCGATCCGACGGCGGCCAGGTCGTCCGGCGCGTGCGGGGTGTCGAAGGCGACGAGCAGCAGGGCTTCGGTGGTCTCGGGCAGGCCCATCTTGCCCAGGGCGTTGACGGCGCGGACGGTCGTGCGGTCCATCAGCTCCAGGAGCGAGGGCGTCAGGCCCGCCTCCATGACGGCGCAGACGGCTTCGCAGGCGGCCGCCGCCGAGGGGAACTCGGCGGCGAGCGCGAGCTGGCGGGGCGGGGCCGGGCGCAGGGCGAGGACGGCCCGGACGACCACGCCGAGGCTGCCCTCGGAGCCGACGAACAGGCGGGTGAGGTCGTACCCCGCGACGCCCTTGGCGGTGCTGCGGCCGGTGCGCAGGAGCCTGCCGTCGGCGAGGACCACGTCGAGGCCGAGCACGTACTCGGCGGTGACCCCGTACTTGACGCAGCACAGGCCGCCGGCGGCGGTGCCGATGTTCCCGCCGATGGTGCACGACTCCCAGCTGGAGGGGTCCGGCGGGTAGCACAGGCCCTGCTCGGCGACGGCGCGGGACAGGACGGCGTTGACGACGCCGGGTTCGACGACGGCGATCCGGTCGACGGTGTCGATCTTGAGGATCCGGTCCATCTTCACGAGGGAGAGCACGATGCAGCCGTCGGAGGCGTTGGCCGCGCCCGACAGGCCCGTGCGGGCGCCCTGTGGGACCACGGGGACGCGTAGGGCGTGGGCGGTGCGCAGGACGTGCTGGACCTGTTCGGCGGTGCGGGGCAGGACCACCGCGGCCGGGGTGCCCGCCGCGCAGAAGCTCGCCATGTCGGTCGCGTAGGAGGCGGTCACCTGGGGGTCGGTGAGCAGGGCCCCGGGCGGGAGGCCTTCGAGGAGCAGCGCGTGGAGCCGCCGGTGGGGCGAAGCGTGGAGCGGTGCGGAATCGTCGTCAGCCATGGGGCCAGCGTGGCATCCGGGGCCATCGGTGTGAACACGCCCGCGATGCTCTTCGGACACCTCCGCGAACTCTTCATATTGACGCACAGTGACCCCATGGACCCTATGCGTGAGGCCCCCGTCTCCCAGGAAAGGCAGCGGCAGGCTGCCCCGCCCGTGACCTTCACCGGCCGCAAGACGCTCGTGGCGGCGGCGGTCGCGGTGGTCCTGATCGCCGGGGCCCTGCTGATCCGGCCGGCCCGCGCGGGCGACGACGCGCGTCCGCCCGGGCCCAGCGAGCGGGCCCGCACGGCGGTCGGGATGGGCGCCCCGGTGGCGGCGGTGGACCTGTCGGCGCTGGTGGCGGACCGGGAGAAGTGGGTCGCCGAGCACGCGGACGACGAGGCCTCGTGGGCGGTGCTCGGGTCGGCGTACCTGGAGCAGGCGCGGCGGACGGCCGACAGCGGCTGGTACCCGAAGGCGGAGAGGGCGCTGAAGCGGTCGCTGGAGCTGCACCCGGCCGAGAAGGGCAACTTCGACGCGATGACGGGCATGGGCACGCTGGCCAACGCCCGGCGGGACTTCGGGACGGGCAAGCGCTGGGGCGAGCTCGTACGGGCGCAGGCGCCGAAGCGGTGGACGGCGTACCCGGTGCTCGTGGACGCGTACACCGGGCTCGGGGACTACAAGGCGGCCGAGAAGGCGATGGAGCGGCTGGTGGACCTGCGGCCGGGCCTGGTGGCGTTCACCAGGGCCTCGCAGGTCTACCGCGACCGGGGCTGGCGCGAGGACGCGACCATGTCCATGGAGCACGCGGGGGGCGCGGCGAAGTCGCCGGCGGAGAAGGCGTACGTGCTGTTCCGGCTCGGGGAGCTGGCGTGGGAGCGCGGTGACGAGGCCGAGGCGCTGCGCCAGTACGAGGCCGCGTTGCGGACCGATCCGGCGCAGGCGCAGGCGCAGGGTGGACGGGCGCGGGTGCTGGCGGCGCTGGGGCGGGGCGGGGAGGCGGTGCGGGACTACCGCATGGCGCTGGGCCGGGCGCCCTCGGCCGGGCTGGCGCTGGAGCTGGGCGAGCTGCTGGAGTCGCTGGGCCGGTGCGAGGAGGCGAAGGCGGTGTACGACGGCATCCCGGCGCAGGCGGCCCGCAGCGGGGTGAACGAGGAGCTGGTCCTCGGCCGGTACGAGGCGGACCACGGCGACGCGGCCGCGGCGGTGCGGCGCCTGACGGCGGAGTGGGCCCGGCACAAGAGCGTGCAGGTGGCGGACGCGCTGGGCTGGGCGCTGCACAGGACGGGCGACGACCCGGCGGCGCTGGAGTACGCGAAGAAGGCCACGGAGCAGGGGCTGCGGCTCGCGGAGTTCTCGTACCACCGGGCGCTGATCGAGCGCGGCCTGGGCGACGAGGCGGGGGCGCGGCGGCACCTGGAGGAGGCCCTGCGGACGAATCCGCGGTTCTCGCCGGTGCGGGGGCCGCTGGCGAAGGATGCCCTGGCGTCGATCGGCCGGCCGGCGGCGGGCGGCCCGGAGAACATGCAGCCGACGACGCCGTGGGTGGCCCCGGAGCTCCCGAAGGCGGCCAAGCCGGCCGCCAAGCCGGCCGCGAAGGCCGCCAAGCCGGCTGCGAAGCCGGCCGCCAAGCCGAAGCCGGGCACGTCCGGCGCCGCCGGCGCGTGAGGCGTGCGACGGCCGGGGGCAGGGCCCCCGGCCGGCCGCGGCCTTACAGGTTGCCGCGCTTCTCCTGCTCGCGCTCGATCGCCTCGAACAGGGCCTTGAAGTTGCCCTTGCCGAAGCCCATGGAGCCGTGGCGCTCGATCATCTCGAAGAAGACCGTCGGGCGGTCCTGCACCGGCTTGGTGAAGATCTGCAGCAGGTAGCCGTCCTCGTCGCGGTCGACGAGGATCTTCAGCTCGCGCAGGATCTCGACCGGGACGCGCGTCTCGCCGGCCCACTCGCCGAGGGTGTCGTAGTAGGAGTCCGGGGTGTTCAGGAACTCCACGCCGGCGGCCCGCATCGAGCGGACCGTCGCCACGATGTCGTTCGTCGCGAGGGCGATGTGCTGGACGCCGGCCCCGCCGTAGAACTCCAGGTACTCGTCGATCTGCGACTTCTTCTTCGCGATCGCCGGCTCGTTGATGGGGAACTTCACCTTCAGGGTGCCGTCCGCGACCACCTTCGACATCAGCGCCGAGTACTCGGTCGCGATGTCGTCGCCCACGAACTCCTTCATGTTCGTGAAGCCCATGACCTTGTTGTAGAAGGCCACCCACTCGTTCATCCGGCCGAGCTCGACGTTGCCCACGCAGTGGTCGATGGCCTGGAAGGTGCGCTTGGCCGGGGGCTCGACGATCGGGGAGGCGGAGACGAAGCCGGGCAGGTAGGGCCCGGTGTAGTCGCCGCGCTCGACCAGGGTGTGGCGGGTCTGGCCGTAGGTGGCGATCGCCGCCAGCCGCACGGTGCCGTGCTCGTCCTTGAGCTCGTACGGCTCGTCCAGGCCGCGGGCGCCGTGCTCGACGGCGTACGCGTAGGCCGCGGCCACGTCCGGGACCTCGATCGCGAGGTCGACCACGCCGTCGCCGTGGTCGGCCACGTGCTCGGCGAGGAAGCGGCCGCGGTCGGTGGACGCCTTGATGACCGAGGTGAGGACGAAGCGCGCGGCGCCGTTGGTCAGGACGTAGCTGGCCGTCTCTCGGGTGCCGTTCTCCGGTCCGGAGTAGGCGACGAGCTTCATGCCGAAGGCCGTCGAGTAGAAGTGCGCGGCCTGCTTGGCGTTGCCCACGGCGAAGACGACCGCGTCCATGCCCTTGACGGGGAAGGGGTCGGCCTTGGCGGCGGTGCGCGGGACGGTGGCGAGCGGCTGGGTCTCAGTCATGACGGCAGAGTCCCGCCGTTCCACAAGCTGCGCAATAGTTTCCATTTCTGCTGTACAGGCTGACCAGCTACAGCCCAGGATGGCTGGAATATCTGTGCACTATGACCACCGACCGACCACCCCGGAGGTACCGATGGGAATCGACGAACTCGACGGGCGGCTCATCGTCCTGCTCGCCCGCGAGCCCCGGATCGGGGTCCTGGAGGTCTCGCGCCGGCTCGGCGTGGCCCGCGGCACCGCGCAGGCCCGCCTCGACCGGCTTCAGTCGAACGGAGTCATCCGCGGGTTCGGCCCGCAGGTGGATCCGGCCGCCCTGGGATACCCGGTGACCGCCTTCGCCACGCTGGAGATCAAACAGGGGCAAGGGGCCGACGTACGGGCTCACTTGGACGGGGTCCCGGAGGTGCTGGAGCTGCACACCACGACCGGTCACGGGGACATGCTGTGCCGGCTCGTGGCGCGCTCCAACGCGGACCTTCAGCGGGTGATCGACCGGGTTGTCGCGTTTGATGGGATTGTTCGGGCTTCGACAGCGATTGTCATGGAGAATCCCGTGCCCTTGCGGATCATCCCTCTGGTCGAACAGGCGGCCGAGGACGACTGACCCGCGGAAACGACGGTGAGGTGACGTGGCGTGAGTTTCTGGGCCTACCTGTCCAACCGCCACCAGCAGCTCCTCACCGACGCCTTCCAGCACGCCAGCGCCGTCTTCCAGTGCATGGTGATCGCGACCCTGCTCGGCATCGCCATCGGCGTCCTCACCTACCGCAGCGGCTGGGCCGGGAACCTCGCGGTCACCTCCACCTCCACGGTGCTGACCATCCCCTCCCTGGCCATGATCGGCCTGCTGATCCCGATCGTCGGCCTCGGCGTGGCGCCGACCGTGATCGCCCTGACGCTCTACGGGCTGCTGCCGATCGTCCGCAACTCCATCGTGGGGCTGCGCGGGGTGGACCCGGCCCTGGTCGACGCCGCCAAGGGCATCGGCATGTCCCGCGCCGCCCAGCTCCTGAAGGTGGAGCTGCCGCTCGCCTGGCCGCCGATCCTGACCGGCATCCGGGTCTCCACGCAGATGCTGATGGGCATCGCGGCCATCGCCGCCTACGCCTCCGGGCCGGGCCTCGGCAACGAGATCTTCCGCGGGATCGGCTCGCTCGGCAGCGCCAACGCCATCAACCAGGTCCTCGCCGGGACGCTCGGCGTGGTCATCCTCGCCCTGCTCTTCGACGCCGCCTACGTCCTGCTCGGCCGTCTCACCATCCCGAGGGGAATCCGTGTCTGAGCCGTCCGAGAGCCCGCAGGCCCCCGCCGCCCCCGCCGCCCCGGTGGCGGCCGCCACCTCCGGCGCCGCCATCCGGCTGGAGAACCTCACCAAGCGCTACCCGGGCAACCCGAACCCCTCCGTCGACGAGGTCTCGATGGAGATCAAGGCGGGCGAGACGGTCGTCTTCGTCGGCCCCTCCGGCTGCGGCAAGTCCACCACCCTGAAGATGATCAACCGGCTGATCGAGCCCACCTCCGGCCGCATCCGCATCGGCGACGAGGACGTCACCGACATGGACCCGGTCAAACTGCGCCGCAAGATCGGGTACGCGATCCAGTCCTCCGGGCTCTTCCCGCACATGACGGTCGCCGAGAACATCGCCCTGGTCCCGAAGATGACCGGCTGGTCCAAGTCGCGCGTCAAGGACCGGGTGGAGGAGATGCTCGACCTGGTCGGCCTGGACCCGCGCGAGTTCCACGGCCGCTACCCGCGCCAGCTCTCCGGCGGCCAGCAGCAGCGCGTGGGCGTGGCCCGGGCGCTCGCCGCCGACCCGCCCGTCCTGCTGATGGACGAGCCCTTCGGCGCCGTCGACCCCATCACCCGCGACCACCTCCAGGACGAGCTGATCCGGCTCCAGCACGAGCTGCACAAGACGATCGTCTTCGTCACCCACGACTTCGACGAGGCCATCAAGCTCGGCGACCGGATCGCCGTCCTGCGCGAGCGCTCGCACATCGCGCAGTTCGACACCCCCGAGGCGATCCTCACCAACCCCGCCGACGACTTCGTCTCCGGCTTCGTCGGCGCCGGCGCGGCCCTCAAACGGCTCAACCTGACCCGCGTGCGGGACGTGGAGATCGCCGAGTTCCCGACCGTGTCCGTGGACGACCCGCTCCAGCAGATCTTCAACACCCTGCGCGCCGGCCAGGGCAACGAGCTCCTGATGCTGGACCGGCGCGGCCGCCCGTACAAATGGCTGCGCCGCGGCGACCTGATGCGTGCCAAGGGCTCGCTGGCCCGGGCCGGACAGCTCGTGCACGACACGGTGACCCGGGACGCGACCCTGCACGACGCCCTGGAGGCCGTCCTCACCGACAGCGGCGGGCGGGTCGCCGTCACCGGGCGGCGCGGCGAGTACATCGGGGTCGTCGACATGGAGACGCTGATGAACTCGGTGCACGAGATGCTGGAGGCCGACCGGCTGACGGCCGCCGAGCACGCGCACGACCTCGAGGAGCTGCGCCACCACCGCACCGACCGGGACCTGGAAGGACTGCGGGACGACGGGTCGGACGGATCATGACCCCGCGCAACCCCGTCTCCCCCGAGCGCCCGCCCGGCGAGCACGAGGTCAAGGGCCACGTCTTCCGGGATCCGGAGCTGGCCGGGGCCGCCGATGCGGCGGAGCCCCCGCCGCCGGCCGCCCGCCCCGAGCGGCGCCTGACCTGGACCCAGCTGGTGACCCTGCCGACCGTGCTGGCGCTGGTGCTGCTGGCCACGTACCTGTGGATCACCAACACCACCCTCGACACGATCGCCGAGAACTCCCTCAGCGACGGCAACGTCGAGCTCCGGCTGTGGCAGCACATCCAGCTGACGGCCATCTCGACCTTCTGGGTGCTGGTCATCGCGATCCCGCTCGGCATCGCCCTCACCCGGGGCGGCATGAGCCGGGCGGCACCGCCGGTCACCGCGATCGCCAACATCGGCCAGGCCACCCCGGCCATCGGGTTGCTGGCCCTGCTCGTCATCTGGCTCGGCATCGGCCCCAGGACCGCGATCATCGGCATGGTGGCCTACGCCGTCCTGCCCGTGCTGTCCAACACCGTCGCCGGGCTGCGTCAGATCGACCCGCAGCTGGTGGAGGCCGCGCGCGGGATCGGCATGTCCTCCACGGGCACCCTGCTGAAGGTGGAGCTGCCGCTGGCCGTCCCGCTGATCCTGGCCGGCGTACGGACGGCCCTCGTCCTGAACGTCGGCACCGCGACCCTGGCCACCTTCGGCGGCGGCGGGGGCCTGGGCGACCTGATCACCTCCGGGATCCAGACCCAGCGGATGCCGGTGCTGGTGCTGGGCTCCGTACTGACCGTGTCGCTCGCGCTGTTCGTGGACTGGCTCGCCTCGCTCGCCGAGACCGTCCTGACCCCGCGCGGGCTGGAGGTGTGATGGGCCGGCTCGCCGTACGGACGGCCGCCGCGGGCTGCGCGGCCCTGCTGGCCCTCGCGGGCTGCGGCCTCAAGAGCGGGTCCCCGATGGTGGACGACGTCCTGCCGGGCTCGGTCGGCCAGGGAGAGCCGCTCAAGGGGGCCTCGCTCACGGTCACTTCGAAGAACTTCAGCGAGAACATCGTGCTCGGCCAGATGATCGGCCTGATCTTCAAGGCGGCCGGCGCGGAGGTGCTGGACCGCACCAACCTGCCCGGCTCGATCAGTGCGCGCGAGGCGATCGTGCAGGGCGACGCGGACGCCATGTACGAGTACACGGGCACGGCCTGGATCACCTACCTGGGCAACGACAAGCCGATCGAGGACCCGTACGCGCAGTGGGAGGCGGTGCGGGACGCGGACGTCAAGAACGGCGTGGCGTGGCTGCCGCCGTCCACGCTCAACAACACCTACACGCTCGCCATCAGCAAGAAGAACAACGCCAAGTACGGGCTGAAGACGATGTCGGACGTGGCGAAGCTGTCGCAGGAGGACCCGTCGGCGGTGACGGTGTGCGTGGAGAACGAGTTCGCCTCCCGCGAGGACGGACTGCCGGGCATGGAGAAGGCGTACGGGATGAAGATCCCGGCGGGCAACGTCATGAAGATGGACGCCGGGATCATCTACACCCAGGTCTCCAAGTCCGATTCCTGCCTGCTGGGCGAGGCGTTCACCACGGACGGCCGGATCAAGGCCATGGACCTGGACACCCTCGCCGACGACCGGCACTTCTTCCCCAACTACAACGCGGCGCCCGAGCTGCACGCGAAGACGCTGGAGAAGTACCCGGTGATCGCGAAGCTGTTGGACCCCCTGTCGAAGCGGCTGACGACGGAGGTCGCGCAGCAGCTCAACGCCAAGGTGGACGTGGACGGGCAGGACCCGCACGAGGTGGCGAAGGAGTGGCTGGTGGCGGAGGGCTTCATCAAGGAGGGCTGAGGTCCGTACGAGTGGATGCAAAGAAGTAGTTGCAAAGAAACCCTTGCACAGACTCCTTTGCAACTCTACGGTTGAGGCATGCCCGAGAAGAACGCCGATTCCCCGAAGCCCGCCGAGCCGCAGGTCCGCAAGCTCGATGCCCGCTCCCTGCGCGGCCTCGCCCACCCGCTGCGCATGCGCCTGCTGGGCTCCCTGCGCCTGCACGGGCCGGCCACCGCCTCCCAGCTGGCCGAGCAGCTCGGGGAGTCGAGCGGGGCCACCAGCTACCACCTGCGCCAGCTCGCCGCGTACGGGTTCGTCGAGGACGCCCCCGAGCACGGCAAGGGCCGCGAGCGCTGGTGGCGGCCCTCCCAGGACGGCACCTCGTTCGACGAGGCGCTGATCTACGACACCGACCCCGCCACGCGCGGCGCCGCGGAGGTCTTCCTGTCCGAGATCGTGAAGATCCACGAGCAGGAGCTGTCCGCCTGGCTGGGTGACGCACCCAACTGGTCGGTCGATTGGCGGCGGAGTTCCGAGCTCAGCGACTTCTCGCTCCAACTCACCGCCGAACAGAGCCACGAGCTGATCCTGAAGGTCCACGACCTGATCAACAGCTACCGCGACCTGCCGTCCTCGGAGGGCACGGAGACGGTCCGTTTCCACACGCACGCCTTCCCGGTCCGCACCAAGTAGCCGCCTCCCCACCCCCTTTCACAGAAGGAGTCCTGCCGTGCACGCCTTCACCCATGCCCGCGAACACGCCGTCCGCACCGCCGAGCTCGCCGCCGAGGCCGCCGCCTGGCACCTCGCGCACCGCAGTGCCGCGCCTGCCGCCGGCTCCCCGCCCGCGCTGCCCGCCCTGCGCAACCGGCTGGGCGAGGCCCTGGTCAGCGCGGGCATCCGCCTGATGGAGTCCGCGCACATCCACGCCCGCGTCAGGCGGCACGCCGTATGAGCCGCCGCCCCTTCACCGCCGTCCTCATCGCCAACACCATCTCGATAGCCGGGAGTTCACTGACCCTCATCGGCGTGCCCTGGTTCGTGCTCCAGACCACGGGCAGCGCCGGCCGGGCCGGGATCGTCGCCTTCTGCGCCACGCTGCCCGTCGCCGTGGCCGCCCTCGTCGGCGGTCCCGTCATCGACCGGATCGGCCGCCGCCGGGTCTCCGCCGCCTCCGACCTGATCTGCGGCCTGTCCGTGGCGGCGATCCCGCTGCTGCACTACGCCGGACTGCTGGAGTTCTGGATGCTGTGCGCGCTGATGGCCGTCGGCGGCCTCGTGCACACCCCCGGACTGGCCGCGCGCTACGTCATGCTCCCCCACCTCGCCGAGCACGCCGGCACCACCGTCGCCCGCGCCGCCAGCCTCTACGACGCCGTCTCGCGCGGAGCCCGCATGCTCGGGGCCGCGCTGGCCGGCGTACTGATCGCCACGGTCGGCGCCGAGTCCGTCCTGCTCCTGGACGCGGCCACGTTCGGGGCGTCCGCGCTGCTCGTCGCCGTGTTCCTGCGGGGGCTGCCGTCCGCCGAGCCGCAGCGGTCCGCCCAGAAGGTGTCGCTGGCCGGCTACCGGGCCGAACTCGCCGAGGGCTGGCGCTTCCTGGCCCGCGCACGGCTGCTGCTCGGCATCACCCTGATGGTGATGATGACCAACGGTCTCGACCAGGGCTGGTCCTCGGTCCTGCTGCCCGTGCACGGCCGCGAGGCGCTCGGCGGAGCCACCGCGCTCGGCCTGATGGTCGCCCTCTTCGGCGGCTTCGCACTGCTGGGGGCCCTGCTCTACGGGGTGTGGGGCGAGCGGTTCCCCCGCCGGACCGTCTTCGCCGCGGCCTTCCTGCTGTGCGGAGCCCCCCGCTACGCCGTCGCCGCCTTCACCGACACCCCGCTGCCGCTCGCGGTGACGATGGCGCTGTCCGGGCTGGGCGCGGGCGTGCTCAACCCGATCCTGACCACGGTGATGCTGGAGAAGGTGCCCGACGTGCTGCGCAGCCGGGTCTCGGGCGTGACCCAGGCGGGCTGCGAGCTGACGATGCCGCTGGGCGGGCTGGCGGCCGGGCTGCTGGTCGACGGGTTCGGGGTGGGCCGGGCGCTGCTGGTGTTCGGCGGGGTGTACTTCCTCGTCACGCTCTCACCGCTGCTCTTCCCCGTCTGGCGGGGCATGGAGGCGCCCGTGTCCCGGATCAGCAGGACGGAACCGCATCGCCCTTCTGCAGAGCCCGCAGCGCGTTCACCGCATCCGTCAGCGAAGTGACGGGGACCAGCCGCAGCCCCTCGGGGAGCTCGGACTTCGCGTCGGAGCACTCCGCCGCCGGTACGAGGAACACGCTCGCCCCGTCGCGCCGCGCGGCCTGGGTCTTCAGGGCCACGCCGCCGACCGCGCCGACCTCGCCGTCCGCGCTGATGGTGCCCGTACCGGCGATGGTGCGGCCGCCGGTGAGGTCGCCGCCGCTGCCGTTCCCGTCGAGCTTGTCGACGATGCCGAGGGAGAAGAGCAGCCCGGCGCTCGGGCCGCCGACGTCGGCGAGGTTCAGCTCGACCTTCACGTCCTTCGGGTCCTTGTGGAGGAAGCCGAGCGCGGCCTCGGAGGCCGTCGACTGCGACTTCGTCATCTCCTCCAGGTTGTGCTCCTCGATCTCCTCGTCGCTTCCGCCCGACGGGTACACCGCCTCGCGGGGCATGACCGCACGGCTGGTGTCGAACCAGTCCCCGAGCAGGTCGGGGAGGGTGACGGAGGTGGAGGGGCCGGTGGCCTGGATGGTGGTCATCCGCAGCTGGCCCGTGGTCTCCCGGGTGGGTGCTCCCGTGACCGTGATGACCGGCTTGCCGTCGCGGGAGCCGAGCACGTCGGCGGTGAGGCCCGGCTGCGCGACCACGAAGGGCAGCGGAGCGGCGGCCGCGACGGCGAACAGCGCGAGGACGGGCACGGCGCAGACCGCGAGGGCGGCGGGACGCGGCAGACGTGTGAGGCGAGAGAGCACCCGGCCAATCTAGCGCGGCCGTCCGGCAACGGGTCGGGCCGCGCCCCCTGAGGGGACGCGGCCCGGTCCTGACGTACTTCTGGCCCGGCTTCACGCCGGGCTTGTGCCCGGCTTCCGCCCGGCTGGTGCCCGGCGGTTCAGCGCAGGGCGTCGGCCACCTCTCGGGCGGCGTCGACCACGCGCGGGCCGACCCGCTCGGGCACGGCGTCCGACAGCATGACGACGCCCACGCTGCCCTCCAGCCCGGTGATCCCCACGAGGGGCGCGGCGGCGCCGCTGGCACCCGCTTCGAGCTCGCCGTGGGTGAGCGTGTACCCGGGCTCGATGAGCGTGCCCTGACGGGCGGCCAGGATGGCCCGGCCGGCGGCCCCGCGGTCGAGCGGGTGGCGGAAGCCGGCCCGGTAGGCCACGTGGTAGTCGGTCCAGGTCGGCTCGACGACGGCCACGGCGAGCGCTTCGGTGCCGTCGACGAGGGTCAGGTGCGCGGTGGCGCCTATGTCCTCGGCGAGCGAGCGCAGCGCGGGCAGGGCCGCCTCACGGACCAGCGGGTGCACCTGTCGGCCCAGGCGCAGCACTCCGAGCCCGACGCGGGCCCGGCCGCCGAGGTCACGGCGGACCAGGGCGTGCTGTTCGAGGGTGGCGAGGAGCCGGTAGACCACGGTGCGGTTCACACCGAGGCGGTTGGAGAGCTCGGTGACGGTCAGACCGTGGTCGGTGTCGGCGAGCAGTTTGAGGACGCGCAGTCCTCTGTCGAGAGTCTGGGAGGTTTCCGCGGTCACGACGCCTCTCCCTCTTTCGGTGGGCGGCGGTGACTCTCTGGGGATAGCGCCGCCGGTCCCTCGGCGACGCACGGAGAGGCCGCCGGTAGCGGCCATGGCACCGGCTGCGCTCCCGCAGCGGCGCTGCCACGGGGCGTTCGATGCGGGGACACTAGCGAGCAGGTTCGCTCAGCGGAAGGGCTCGTCCAGAATCCGGGCGCCTGCTGCCGGTTTATGCCGGTTGTGAACGCGGATCGCTGTCAATTCGTGACCTCCCGGGGCCCTCGGACCCCGGCGCCGCCGACCGCCGGCGCGGGGTCCCGTACCGCGTGAATCCACCGCGAAACGGGGCCCGTACGAAAGTCCACAAAGACCCCGTTTCGATTCCTGGAGAAAGACCCACAGGAGACCCGCGGAAGACTCGCAGAAAACCCGCGGAAGGCTTTACGGAAAGCCTGTGGAAGACCCGCGGAAGGCTCCTGAAAAGCTCCCGAAAAGCTCGCGGAAAGCTTGCGGAACCCCCTGCGGGAAAATGCCTCAGCGCATCCGAGTGGCCCATTCCTGGACCTTTTTGATCCGCTCCCGCAGCTGCCCGGCCGTCGCCTCCGCGCTCGGCGGTCCGCCGCAGACCCGGCGCAGCTCGGTGTGGAGCACCCCGTGCGGTTTGCCGCTCTGGTGGACGTACGCGCCGACCATGGTGTTCAGCGACTTGCGCAGCTCCAGCAGCTCCTTGTGCGAGACCACCGGGCGCCGGTCGGCCGGCAGCTCCAGCAGGTCCGCCTCCGTGTCCGGCTTGCGCCGGCTGTGCGCGATCTGCCGCGACTGCCGCTTCTGGAGCAGCATCTGCACCTGGTCCGGCTCCAGCAGTCCCGGGATGCCGAGGTAGTCCTGCTCCTCCTCGCTGCCCGGGTGCGCCTGCATGCCGAACTCGGCGCCGTCGTAGAGCACCCGGTCGAAGACGGCGTCGGACTCCAGCGCCTCGAAGGACATCTGCTCCTCGTCGCCGGTGTCCTCGTCCTCCTGCTTGTTCGCCTCCTCCATCTCCTTCTCGGAGTCGGCGTACGGGTCCTCCTCGCCCTGCTTCTTCGGCTTGTCGAGCACGTGGTCGCGCTCGACCTCCATCTCGTTCGCGAAGCCCAGCAGGTAGGGGATGGTCGGCAGGAACACCGAGGCCGTCTCGCCGCGCCTGCGCGAGCGCACGAAGCGTCCGACGGCCTGCGCGAAGAACAGCGGGGTGGAGATGGTGGTGGCGTACACGCCGACCGCGAGCCGGGGCACGTCGACGCCCTCGGACACCATGCGGACCGCGACCATCCAGCGGTCGTTGCTCGCGGCGAACTCGTCGATCCGCTTCGAGGCGCCCGTGTCGTCGGACAGCACGACGGTGGCCTTCGTCCCCGTGATCTCGCGGATCAGCTTGGCGTAGGCGCGCGCCGAGTCCTGGTCGGCGGCGATGACGAGCCCGCCGGCGTCCGGGATGCCCTTGCGGACCTCGGTGAGCCGCCGGTCGGCGGCGCGCAGCACGTTCGGCATCCAGTCGCCGCGCGCGTCCAGCGCGGTGCGCCAGGCCTGGGAGATGGCGTCCTTGGTCATCGGCTCGCCGAGGCGTGCGGCGATCTCGTCGCCCGCCTTGGTGCGCCAGCGCATGTTGCCGCTGTAGGAGAGGAAGATGACCGGCCGGACGACGCCGTCACCGAGCGCGTTCCCGTAGCCGTAGGTGTAGTCGGCGGAGGAGCGCCGGATCCCGTCGTTGCCCTCCTCGTAGGCCACGAAGGGGATCGGGTTCGTGTCGGACCGGAAGGGCGTGCCGGTCAGCGCGAGGCGCCGGGTCGCCGGGTCGAAGGCTTCGAGGCAGGCCTCGCCCCAGGACTTCGAGTCACCGGCGTGGTGGATCTCGTCGAGGATGACCAGGGTCTTGCGCTGCTCGCACCGGTTGCGGTGCAGCATCGGCCGCACGCCGACACCCGCGTACGTGACCGCGACCCCGTGGTAGTCCTTGCTCAGCGGGCCCGCGGAGTAGTCCGGGTCCAGCCGGATCCCTATCCGGGCGGCGGCTTCCGCCCACTGCTTCTTCAGGTGCTCGGTGGGCGCGACGACGGTCACCTGCTGCACCACGTGGTGGTGCAGCAGCCATGACGCGAGCGTCAGCGCGAAGGTGGTCTTCCCGGCGCCGGGGGTGGCGACGGCGAGGAAGTCGCGCGGCTGGGTCTCCAGGTACCGGTCCAGTGCACCCTGCTGCCAAGCTCGCAGGGCGCTGGCGGTACCCCAGGGCGCACGGCCGGGGAAGGCGGGTGAGAGGTGGTGGGAGGCGGTAGTAGTCACGGTCTCCGGTTCGGGCTCTCGGCGGCGTATCCACCCACGTGCAGCGGTACGGGCAGCGGTGCGGACACTGGTACGGGCAGTCGTACGTAGGACAACCGGGCCACCTTACCGGCCCGGGCCCGCCCCTCGCGGAGGGACAGGCCCGTGACCTCGGCCCGTGCGGCGAGCGTCACATTCCGCGGGACATTCCGCGGGTCAGCGAGCGAATCGCGGGAGCTGCGCGGCGATCTTGGGCACGTCCAGCGAGCCCTGGCACACGTCCAGCACGAAGCGTTCGGCCTCGTCCACGTCGAAGCCGGCGTCCAGGGGGTGGCCGTTCACGTGCAGGAAGACCCAGGTCGCGTACCAGGCGATGCGCTTGTTGCCGTCCACGAGGCTGTGGTTGCGCGCGAGCGACTCCATCAGGGCGGCGGCCTTCTCCCAGATGTCCGGGTAGGCGTCCTGACCGAACACGCTCGACCGCGGGCGCGCGAGCGCCGAGTCGAGCAGCCCGTAGTCACGTACCTCGCTGGTCCCGAGCCGCTCCGCGAGGTTCAGCACCTCGGGCAAGGTCAGGTAGCGGGTCACGCAAGCCTCCGGTTCAGCTCACCGCTGACCTTCAGGACGTGCTCGGCCGCTTCGTCGAACAGCCGGGAGTGCTCGTTTACGGCTCTCATCACCGCCTCGTGCGCGAACGACTGCATGCTGCGGCCTTCAGCCTCCGCGCGCTCGCGCAGGGCGTCCAGCTCTTCTTCGGTGAACCTGACGTTGAGACCGGCCATGCGCCGATGGTACCGCGCGGTACCGCGCGGTACCAGCCGGTGTCAGTCGACTTTCAGCACGGTCCGCCACCACGGGGGCCCCGTACCCTCGGCTCCATGTCACGCCGTCCGAGGAAACCCCGCCTGCTGGTCACCGAGGGGCGTTCCTACCTGTGGACGTTGCGCCACGGCCACCCCAAGGACGAGGCGGGCCGGCCCGCGGGCTGCCGCCAGACCCTCACGCTGTTCGCACTGCCCGCCGGCACCGGCGGCCCGCTGCGCATCGTCTTCGCCCCCGGGCCGGACCGGTACGTCCCGGGCGGTGCCCCCTTCGGCTCCGGAGACGTGGGCCTCGTCCGGGGCCCGGACCTGAACCTGCACGAACCGGGCGCCGTACGGGCCCTGCTCGACGCGGCGCTGGCCCGCGGCTGGCAGCCGGAGGCACGGCAGGGGGAGCAGGCGCGCCGGCCGGTCGAGATGGACGGCTGGACCCTGCTGGAGGCGGCGGCAGCCGCGAAGGCGGAGGCCGCCGATCCCGGGGGTCCGGTCAGGCCTTGACGGTGTCCTCGGCTCCGGCACCGGCACCGGCTCCCGCCTCCGCCGCGGCTGCTGCTGCGGCTGCGGGGCCGGCTCCCGGGGCGGGGTCCAGGCGGGTCGCCACCCAGGCCCCCACCAGCGCCACGCAGGCCATCGGCAGGAAGACCACCACGAACGCGGCCGGGTGCGAGGCCCCGCCCCCCTCCGCCACGGAGTGCGCCGCGCCCACCGCTCCACCGCCCAGCGCGGCGAACGCCGCGCCGCCGGCCGCCAGCAGCACGACGTTCGCCAGCGCGTCCGAGATCTGCAGCGAGGCGGAGTTGGCCCCCGCCTCCGCCGGCGCCGACAGCTTCAGCAGCAGCACGCTCGTGGAGCCGATCACCAGGCCCATCCCCAGGCATCCCAGCGCCCACACCAGCGCCAGCGTCCACACCGGGACCCACGCGACGAGCACCGCCGGCGCCCCCGCGATCGCGGCCGCGACGAAGACCATGCCCAGCACCATCAGCCGGGTCCGGTACGGCGCCATCCGGCCCTTCGACTGCACCCACGAGCCCGCCGCCCACGTCACCCCGCCCAGCGCGAGCGAGAACCCGGCCAGGGTCGGGCTGAGCCCCCGCTGGGTGACCAGCATCAGCGGTACGAAGCTCTCCGCCGCGATGAACGACCCCGCGGCCACGCCCCGCAGCAGCACCACCGACGGCAGCCCGCGCCGCGCCAGGTAGGTCCCGCGGGGCAGCAGCCCGAGCACGGCGGGCACCAGCAGGGCCGCCCCCGCCAGCCCGGGCAGCAGCGACAGCCACTTCAGGTCCTGGGCGGCGTACTGGAGCAGCCCCGCACCGGCCGAGATCCCGAGCGCGAGCCGGATCCGGCGCCGGTCGAACGCGGCGGGCGGAGCCTCGGGGTCCACCGGCCCGGAGGCGGTCCGACGGATCGCCGGCAGGGCCACGGCCAGCGGTACGAAGACCAGCGCGGGTATCCCGAGGAAGACCCAGCGCCACCCGAGGTGCTCGGTCACCGTGCCCGAGGCCAGCGGTCCGACGATCGAGGGCACGACCCAGCTCGCGGCGAAGGCCGCCATGATCGCGGGCCGCAGCCGCTCCTCGTAGGCCCGGCTGACGACCACGTACAGGGCGACGATGACGAGCCCGCCGCCGAACCCCTGCACGGCCCGCCCGAGCACGAAGATCCACATCGCGCCGGCGGTCCCGGAGAACACCAGCCCGGCGGCGAAGCCCACGATCCCCACGGCCAGGGGCCGCAGCGGCCCCTGCCGGTCGGCCCACTGCCCCGAGAGGACCATGCCGAAGAGGCTGGTCGTGAAGTAGGCGGAGAAGGCGAAGGCGTAGAGCCCGATCCCCTCCAGCTCCCGGGCGGCCACGGGCATGGCGGTCCCGACGGCGGTGGCCTCGAAGGCGATCAGGAAGATCACGGAGATGATCCCGATGCTGAGCGTCCGGTAGGCGGGCCCCATGATCCCGCCCTCGCCCTGCGGGCGGGCGGGTATCGGGGCGGGGTCGGGGGCTCGCTGCGGGAGGACGCTCATCGCCCCAGCGTAAGGTGCGTGGCCCGGTATCGACCCTGTCAATAAGGTGGATCCCGCCTCGGTCCCCAGCCCTAGGTCATACGGCGGACTGTGAACGCGGCATGGCAGTCGCGTTGCACCCGCCGCGCATCCCTTCCCCACCCGCCGACGCCCTCGTACGGTCATGCACATCACCACCCAGCCGTGTGCCCGAGTGGTTGAGGGACTCGCCTGCAAAGCGAGTTACGCCGGTTCGATTCCGGTCACGGCTTCTGATGGCCCGACCAGCCAAAACGGATGGGCGGCACCCCACACGGGGTGCCGCCCATTTGGCCGTTCGTCTCAGTTTCCGTCTCAGTTGCGCCAAGAGCACGCCCCCACCGCCGGGTGGGGCAGGCCGGCCGAAGGCAAGCGGCGGCAGGAGCTACGACTGGATGGCTGGCAACTCACCCGGCACATTGATAGTGAAGGTCGGCTCCGGTAGCTGCTCCCCACGCTGCCTGGAGACCCAGTAGATACGCCTTCGGGGTGGCTGGACTTCGTACTCCAACAGGTCCGCCCCAGAGTCACCCGGAAGACTGCTGGCAGCCACGACCCACAGTCCTTGGCGTTCTTCCACTGGCCGGACGGGGCACCCGGTCAACTCAAGGTCCCACGCGTCAGTCACACCGTTGTCGCGGCCATCATGGACAGTGATGCTTCCCTCTACTCGGTGGGGTAGTGGGCGCCCCGCCTGTTGCGCTTCGTAGTTCTCCGAAAGCTCCTTGATGGTGAAGTCCTTCTGCAAGAAGAGACGACGAACCCGCTGCTCAGGGAACAACAGGCTGGAGCCCGCCGCGGTCGGCCTCTGCTCAACCGCGACGTACAAGTCACCCTGGCAGTCGAGAGTGACATGAGATTGAGCGTGGTTCTGCACCTCGATGCATGCCTGGAGGACGATTCGCTCTTCCTGCATGGCGGGGAAGTGCCACTCGTACCCGTTAGGCCACGGGTTCACCGGCATGCCGTGGGGCGTCCAGGCGAGCGGTGGCCACGGCACTTCGTGGATTCGGACACTGACAGTCGGCGCCTGCCCGTCCAGCCGCGTACGGGCCGCGTCCAGCGCTACAGCTTGAGAGGCAATGAGGGCCTGATCGGCAGTGGCAAGAGCCTGTTGTGCCGTCCCAAGAGCACGGCGAGTGAGAATCGACCGCCAGGTGACCGCGAAGAAGGCGGCCGCTGTGGCAGTCGCGGAGAGCGCGGTCCAGAAAGTGTCGGACATGGCTGGTGATTTTCGTACTCACCGGCCCGTGGCGCCAGTCCGCTGGTCCGGGCGATGCTCGAACGCCTCGGTGGTTAACTGGCCCGTGGGCAGCCGCAAAAGCGGCTGCCCTGGACGTAGTTCAGTTGTGCGGGCTCTCGTCACCAGATACGTGGGCCGAGCAACCGTGCCGTGAACGCGGTCCAGGCCCTGGGCGACAGGTACTGACCAGCGGCCGAGCACGCACACTAACGGTGGGTGCGGAAGACCCCATCTCTTCCACACCCGCCCGTCACGGAATCCATTTCTCCAGGTGACCACCCGAGCAGTCGGGACACGGGACCTTGAACGTGCGGCGGCAGGTCACGCAGCCAGTGAACCCCGCGCAGTCTGGGCACCAGACGGCACGCCACCCGGCGCAGTAACCGCAGCAGCTCGTGGGATGACCCACAGGCTTCGGCTTCGCTGCTGGGCGCTTCTGTCCCCGCTTGGGTTGCGCGGGGGTCGCCATCAGTGGCCGATCGGGTGACGGCGAATGAAGATGTTGCAGTCGGTCACGGTGGTCCAGTCGCCGCCCGTGTAGGCCCGGTCTCGCGCCGCCACCAGCTCGACGCAGCCAGCGCAACCCTCCACCGGATCGGGGTCCGGCTCCAGACGGAGCGGCAGCTCCTCCATCATCGCTTGGTAGGTCCTGGGTTCTTTCCTCGACTGGGTCATGTCCGACTCCTCGCGTCGTCTACTGACGACAACGCTAGGAATTGATCATGCCCAGGCCCAAGAGAGTTCTACGCAGTTGCACGCGACTTCTTAGCCCAGCGCCGCGAGGGCGGTAGCCACGCACGCACGAGCATCCGAGCCGTACACGGCCAGGTCTCGAAGATCCCCGAAGGCCCTCATGTACATGCCCACTTCGCTGGGCGCGGTGAGGGTCACCTGAGCGGTGAGAAGTTCCACATGCACCCGCTCGTCGTCGAAGATGTCGAAGGTCTCCAGGGTCCACATGCTTCGCTCACTGGCCGCGAAGGGGATCACGCCGACCGAGACAGCGGGCAGCGACATGACCGACAGCAGGTGTCCGAGCTGACCGGCCATGCACTCCGCGTCGCCGATCTGGTACCGCAGGACGGCTTCCTCGATCAAGAAGATGAAGCGGTGCCCAGCCCCCTGGAGGACGTGGGCTCGCGCCATCCGGGCAGCCACGGCTTCGGGGATGTCTCTCGGTGCTCGGTGGAACCTCCCGATCACGCCCAGCAGGGCAGATGCGTATGCCGGCGTCTGGAACAGGCCGGGCATGACGTGCGAGGCGTAGCCGCGATGAAGCTTGGTCCGCTCGTACAGCGGGACGCGGGACTCCTGGAGACGCCGCAGGCCTGTTCGCTGGAGACGCTTCCACTCCAGGTACATCGAGTCAGCCGTGCGCGAGGTGGCGATGATGTCCGGAGCCTGGTCGTCGGCACCACACCCAGCGCACCAGTCGCGGATGTCCGCGTCGGCCGGGGGCGTGATCGCGTTCTCGATCCGCGACACCTTGGACTTGTGCCAGCCGCAGCGTGCCGCCAGCTCATGCCCTTTCAGCCCAGCGTCGAGGCGGACCTCCCGCAGACGTGCCGCGACGGCCTTGCGTGCGTTCTCGACGCTGGATGACTGGTAGCTGGGCATGGGCTGGCGGAGGGCTGACGCGGGTCAGACCGTGAACTCCTCGTGGGGTGTGGAACGGTCCCAGACCGACTCGAACGCGTCGGCGCACATCTTGACGACCTCGGGGTCGTCGTTCAGCTCGTGGCCCACGAACGACCCGTCGCCGGAGAAGTGGCCGAAGCGGATGAGGCGGTCATCGAACAGCCAGAAGTCGGCACCCGGAAGAGCGAGCGTGGCGGCCTCGGGGCGAGGGAGCCAGCGGATCAACTCCCCGGCCCCGACGTTCAGGTACGTACCCGCGTGCTCGTACCGGATGTACGCGCTGACCGGCACGGAGACGATGCGGGCACGGCGCATGACGACGCCACGGCCGACGGCTTCCTTCACCAGGTCGAGCCACGGGCGGCGGCTCTCGACCGACTCGGGGCTGATCCCGCCAAGCTCCCGCCACATGGCGAAGTCCTCGTCCTCCGAGGCGATGCCGTACGAGTCGCGCAGCTCCAGGTGGACGGCCGACCTCTGGCACCCCGCAATCAGCTCACCGAACGGCGGCACGCTGCTCGGCTTCATCACACGCCTTCCTGATCTGGTCCACCATGCTTACCGGGATACGCACGACGCCCTCATGGTCCGGGATGCCGCCCACGGTGAGGCATTCCGTTTGCGTGGCCTCGTCAGCCTTCACACCCTGGATGACGAGATCGGCCGACGTGTCGTCCACCCACACGCTGGGGCAGTTGTCGCCGTTGCTGTTGGGGTCCTTGCCGAAGAACAGTAGAGCCATGGCCTTGCACTCCTGACGAGTCAGTTGCGTCTGGTTGCACGAGCGTCGCCCGCACGAATGAGCATCGTCAAGAGTGCGTCGCAGAGCACGAGAAAGCCCGGTCACTCACAAGGAGTGCCGGGCTCACGGTAATTCCTTTCGCAGGGCGCGCGCCCCAGAGGCGAGCAGCCGAGGCCTCATGGTGGTCAGATTCATTGATTGCGTCAATACAGTGGCTCTGAACTGCGGCTTTAGAACTAATGGTTGGGCGAGGCGAGAACCTCATCAGGTCTCTCAACACCACCGAGCGGGGCCCAGGCGACGCTTCTCACAGGCCCCGTTGCTCTGCTTCTTCATCGAGTGGGCTTCTGGCGTGCCAAGACAATCAGGCGAAGCGGGTGCCCGGACGCCAAGGCGCCCGGCCGCGGCCGGCGGGGCCGGCCGCGGGTCCGGGCCTTGGGTCAGGCGTTGGGCGATGCCACTGCCGCCGAGGGGCGGATCGGGAGCCGGTTGACCGGGCGGCCCGTGGCCGCGCGGACCGCCGAGGCCACCGCCGCCGGGGAGGTGACCACCGGGACGGCGCTCGCCGGCTTGGCCCCGAAGGGGGCCACCACGTCGCGCTCCTCGACCAGCTTGACGATGCGGACCGTCGGGGCGTCCAGCGACGTGGGCAGGGCGTAGCCCGTCAGGTCGGGGTGGCGGATCAGGCCGGAGGCCGTGCGCAGGTTCTCCGTCAGGGACGCCCCGACGCCCTGGATGACGCCCGCCTCGATGCGGGCCGCCAGCTGGCGGGGGTTGAGGACGCGGCCCACGTCCTGGGCGACCGCGAGTTCGACGACGCGGACCGAGCCCAGCTCGATGTCCACGTCCACCACCGCGCGGATCGCGCAGAAGGCGAGGCCGACGAAGGCGTCGCCCTGCCCGTCCGCGTCCAGCGGCTCGGTCGGGTGGGGGCGGCACTGGGCCGTCGCCCAGAGTTCCTTGCCCTCCATCGCCTCGGCGACCGTCGTGGAGAAGGCGCCGTCGTACGAGGTGATCCGGCCGTCCGCGATCTGCAGGAGCTCCGTGGACATGCCGAGCTTGTGGGCCATCGGCTGGAGGAGCTGGGTGCGGACCATCTTCGCCGCCCGCTCCACCGCGCCGCCCGAGACCCACGTGTGGCGGCCGTGCGCCGAGGGACCCGCCGGCGGCTGGTCGGTGTCGACCGGGGCCACGACGACCTCGTCCACGCCCAGGGTCTCCTGGACGATCTGGCGGGCGAGCGTGGAGAAGCCCTGGCCGGTGTCGACGGCCGCGCAGATGACCGTCGCGGTGCCGCCGACCACCTTGACCGTGGCCGTGGACACCTCGTCGGTGCCCTCCGCGCCGAGCATGTGGACCATGCCGACCCCGTACCCGACTCCGCGCCGCACCGCGCCCGGCTCGCCCGCGCCCTCCAGGCCGCCGGGGAGCAGCCAGTCCTCCTCCGGGGTGTCCTTCGGGAGCGGCGGGAGCTCGTAGTCGCGGACCGCGCGCAGCAGTTCGGCGACGGGGGCGGGGCAGGTGACCGTCTGCCCGGTGGGCAGCAGGTCGCCGGTGGCCAGGACGTTGCGCAGGCGCAGTTCCGCGCCGTCTATGCCGAGGGCGGCGGCGAGCTTGTCCATCTGGCCCTCGTACGCCGCGCAGACCTGCATGGCGCCTTCGCCGCGCACGTGGCCCGACGGCGGGTTGTTCGTACGGACCGCCCAGCCCTCGACGAAGGCGTGCGGGACGACGTACGGGCCGCACGCGAAGGCCACGGCCGCCGCGAGGGACTCCGAGGAGGCGTCGGCGTAGGCGCCGCCGTCCATCAGGATCTGGGCCTCGACCTTGACCAGGCGGCCGTCCGCGTCCGCGTGGTGGCGGTAGCGCAGCAGCGTCGGGTGGCGGTGGGGGTGGCCGAGGAAGGACTCCTCGCGGGTGGCGGCCAGCTTCACCGGGCAGCCGGTGCGCAGGGCGAGGAGGCCCAGCGGGAGCTGGAAGGCGGCGTCCTCGCGGTCGGCCGTCGCGCCCGGGACGCCGGTGACGACGACGCGCACGCGGTCCGGTTCGAGTCCGAAGCAGGCGGCGGCGAGGTCGCGGTCGGTGTGCGGGTCGGTGGAGGCGGTGTAGATCTCCACGCCGCCGTCGGGGCGCGGCACGGCCAGCCCGGCCTCGGCGCCGATGGGCGCGGGGTCCTGGCGGCCGATGCGGTAGAGGCCCTCGACGACGACTTCGCCGGTGGCCTCCGGGTCGCCGTAGCGCAGCGGGATGTGCCGGATCAGGTTGCCGTCGGGGTGCAGGGCGGGGGCGCCGAAGGCCTGTTCGGGGTCGGTGACCGGGTCGAGGAGCTCGTACTCGACGGCGATCGCGGCGGCCGCGAGGCGTGCGGTGTCCGGGTGGTCGGCGGCGACGGCGGCGATAGGCTCGCCGTGGTGGCGGACCACGTCGTGCGCGAAGACGGGCCGGTCGGCGATGCGGCGGCCGTGCGTGGTGGCGCCGGGGACGTCGGCGTGGGTGACGACGGCGCGCACGCCGGGCATCTCGGTGGCGGCCGTGGTGTCGATGGACAGGATGCGGGCGTGGGCGTGCGGGGAGCGCAGCACGGCTGCCCACAGGAGGCCCTCGGCCCACAGGTCGGCGGCGTAGGGGAAGGTGCCCTCGGTCTTGGCGCGGGTGTCGGTGGCCGGGACGGACGCGCCGATGCCGCGCGGGACTTCCCGCGCGGCGGGGTCCGTGCCCTCGGGGGGCGCCGCGGAGACCCCGGTGGACCCGGTGGACCCGGAGAGCGCCGATGCCGTGGCCGCGTCGTGGGCGCTCACGCCGTGCCTCCCTGCTGGTTGCCGTGCCCGTGCAGGCCTTGGTTGCCCTGGTTGCCCTGGTTGCCGTAGTGGCCCTGCGTGCCCTGGTTCCCGGGCATGCCCGGCATTCCGTGGACGCCGCCCTCGCCGGGCGGGGCCTGGTGCGGGATCCGCGCCTCGGCCGAGGCCGCCGCGGCCGCTTCCGACGCCGCCTCGCGCTCGGCAGCCACCTCGCGCACGGCGTCGATGACGCCCGAATAGCCCGAGCAGCGGCAGAGGTTGCCGCACAGGGCCTGGCGGGTCTCCAGCTCGCTCGGGGCGTGGTTGCCTTCGAGCAGGTCGTGGATGGTCATCGCCATGCCGGGCACGCAGAACCCGCACTGCACCGCACCCGACCTGCACAACGCCTGCTGCACGTCCGACAGTTCCCCGTCGGTCGCGAGACCTTCCACGGTGCGGACCTCGCTGCCCGCCGCCGTCGCCGCCGGGACGAGGCAGGAGGCGACGAGCCGGCCGTCGACCTGCACGGCGCACGCCCCGCACTCGCCCTGCGAGCAGCCGTCCTTGGCGCCGGCGAGGCCGAGGCGCTCGCGCAGCACGTAGAGGAGGGACTCGCCGATCCAGGCGCCGGTGACCGGGCGGTCGGCGCCGTTGACGCGCAGGACGTAGGAGGCCGGCGGGTGCTCGTGGTGGGCGTCGGCCGCGGCGTCCGCCGCATCCGTGTCCTCTTCGCCGTACGTCGCCCCCTCGGACCCCGCCCCTGCGGCCTGCTCCGCCGAGGCGGTCGCGACAGCGCTGTCGGCGGTGTCCGAACCCGGTGCGAGCGCGGCCCCGGCTCCGCCGTAGGTGTGCGCGTCCCCGGCCGCCTCCGCGTGCGCACCCTCGGGCACGGCTCCGGCGGCCCCGGCCTCCGGCGCCTCGGCGGCCTCCGCCTCGGTCCCCGGATGCGGCCGCTCCCCCGTCACCGGGATCCGCGCCGGGCCGTGGGCGGCTTCGATGTCGTGCGGGGCCGGGTAGGCCGGCTCCCCCTCGGGGCCCGCGGACTCCGCCGGGAGCGGCGTACCGACCCCCGGGCCGCCCAGCACGCGCGGTCCGCGTCCCGGGCCGCCCGCGAAGCCGCCGGCGCCGGATCCGGACGCCGCGGCGGGAGCACCCGGCAGCGCCCCCGAACTCAGGGCGTCCTGGCCCGGCTGCTGCGCCGCGTATCCGCGCGCGCCCTCGAAGTCGGGGTGGCTCGCCCACGGCGCCGCGGCCCCGCCCGGCAGGGTCGCGGGGGCCTGGCTCCAGTCGGCCGACGCCGCGAGCTGCCCGAAGCTGCCCGTGTCGCCCGTCCCGCCCGGTGTCCACACATCGCTCGCGGCGGCTTCGGGGAAGTGCCACTCGGCGGTCTCGCTCGATTCGTGCGCGCCGCCGGCGTTCGTCCGGGCGGCCTCCGCGGCCGGCTCCGGGGCGGGCTCGGCGAACGCCGCGGCCACCGAGGCCGGGAGCGGCACCGAGGCCGGGATCGGGGCCCGCGCGGCGACGGCCTGGGCGGCCGCGTGACCGGCGACGGCCGCGGCACCCGCGCCCGCGTCGGCCGGGGCCGGGGCGCCCGCCTCGGGCCACTGCACGGGCATCGTCCAGGTGCCGGTGGCCGACGGGTCGGTGCTCGCCGTGCCCAGCGGCACGATCATCGGCGGCGGCACGTAGCCGTGCCCGGGAGCGGCCAGCGGCTCCCCGGTGCCGAGCGCGTCGAGCATGTCCTGCGGCAGCTTCACGAAGGCCGTCGCGTCGGAGTCGTACTCGCCGCCGTGCGGCACCGGCTCCCAGCCCCACGCGGGGCCCGTGTTCTCGTTCTCACTCATGAGCTCAGCGCCCTCCCCAGGGCCCTCCGTGCCAACACGGCCACCGTCCGCCGCAAATGCAGTACTCCGGGAGCCACCGGCTCCCCCTGGTCGGGTACGCAGGCGGCCGCGACGTACTCGCCGAAGGCTTCCAGCGCCTCGGGGGCCAGGCTGCGGTCCCCGTCCCAGTCGATCAGCGAAGCCACCCACTGCTCGGCTTCGAGCGGGCGCAGCGGCATCGGGGCGACCGCGCCGATCGCGCAGCGCACTCCGCGACGCGCCGGGTCCAGTACGAGTCCCACGGACGCCACCGCACGACCCGGTCCGGTGCGGCCCGTCGCCTTCAGGAACACCTGCGGCGCGTGCAGCAGCGGCACCCGTACGAAGCCGATCAGCTCCCCGGGGCGCAGCATCTCCCGGCCGGCCAGCAGGTGCGAGACCGGGATCTCGCGGCGCGATCCGCCCGGCCCGACGATGATGAGCACGGCCTCCAGCGCGGCCAGCACGGGCAGCGCGTCACCGGTCGGGGCGGCGGTGGCGATGTTGCCGCCCAGCGTCCCGGCGTTGCGGATCTGCGGGGGCCCGGCGGCGCGCGCGGCGGCCGCCAGGGCCGGGATCAGGGCGGCGAAGTCCGGCCGGCCCATCCTGGCGTGCGTGAGGCCGGCGCCGAGGAGCGCGTGGCCGTCCTGGTACTGCCAGCCGCGGATCTCGTTGATCCGGCCGAGGCCCACCAGGGCGGCGGGGCGCAGCAGTCCGGCGTTGACGGCGGCCATGAGGTCGGTGCCGCCGGCCACGGGGACGGCGGCGGGCATGGCGGCGAGCGCCGCCACGGCCTCGTCGAGCGAGGTCGGCAGCGTCACGGACTGCGCCGCGTTCCCCGCCTGCGGGTCGTCCCGGGGCCCCTGGGACGTATCCCGTGCCTGCGGTGCGTGCGTGGTCAACCCAGCTGCCCCTTCCCGATGTCCCGGTCCTGGCGCTCACGCCTGTCCGCCGTACGGTACGTGCTCACCGCCGGGACGTGGCAACTCTGGCACATCTTCCGGAGCACCGGAGGCGAGGGTCTCACGCCGGGCCCGGAGGCTGACCGGGGGGTGTGCGCGGCACGCTCCGGACCTGCCGGGCACAGGCGCGGACGGCCGGAGTCCGGCGGCCCGCGCGTCATCCGCACGGGGGTCCGTCACACGTTCGGGGGTGCTCCCTCGATCGGGCGGCCGAGCACTCCGGGCCTGCGCTGCCACGGCAACGGCCCGCCGGGAGCGCGGTAGTCGACCCCGAGCGCGTCCAGGCGCGGGTAGTGCGCCGCCATCCGCGCCTCGAAGTCCGCGTAGTCCCGCCGCTCCGGTTCCGGCAGCCGCGACCACACCGCTTCGGCGAAGGCCGCGAGGCGCGGGAACACCTGGTAGTCGATCCGGCTCTGGTTCTCCATCACCTCGGTCCACACGTTGGCCTGGGCGCCCAGCACGCGGGAAGCGGCCTCTTCCGACAACTTCGGCGGAACCGGCTCGAACCGGTACACATCCTCCAGTGTGCGGACGAACCCGATGGGCATCGGCTCGTCCCCGCCGTCCGCCTGACGGTGGTCCAGGTACACCTGCTGCTCCGGGCACATGACCACGTCGTGGCCGGCCTCGGCGGCGGCGATCCCGCCCGCGTACCCGCGCCAGGAGGAGACGGCCGCGCCGGGGGCGAGTCCGCCCTCCAGGATCTCGTCCCAGCCGATCAGCCGGCGGCCGCGCGCCGCGAGCCAGCCGTCGAAGTGCCGGATGAACCAGGACTGCAGGCCGTCCTCGCCGTCGACCCCCAGTTCCGCGATCCGCCCCTGCGCGACGGCCGAGGCCTTCCACTGCGCCTTGGGGCACTCGTCCCCGCCCACGTGCACGAAGGGCGAGACCTCGGCCGGGAACAGCTCCAGCAGCTCCTCGAAGACCCCCTCGTAGAACCGCAGGACGGCCTCGGTGGGCGCGAGCACGTTCTCGTTGATCCCCCAGTCGTCCCACACCTCCAGCGCGGCGGTGTCCACCACGTCGGTGTTGCCCAGCTCCGGGTAGGCGGCGATCGCGGCCTGCGAGTGCCCCGGCACGTCGATCTCCGGCACCACCCGCACGTGCCGCTCGGCGGCGTACGCGACGATCTCGCGGATGTCGTCCTGCGTGTAGAAGCCGCCGTGCGGGGTCTCGTTCCACAGCGGCGAGGCCCGGTGGCCCCAGCGGCTGCGCGCCCGCCACGCGCCCACCTCGGTGAGGCGCGGGTGGCGCTTGATCTCGATCCGCCAGCCCTGGTCGTCCGTCAGGTGCAGGTGCAGGACGTTGAGCTTGTGGGCGGCGAGCAGGTCGATGTAGCGCAGCACCCCGTCCTTGGGCAGGAAGTGCCGGGCGACATCGAGCATCATGCCGCGCCAGCCGAAGCGGGGGCCGTCGGCGATGCCCCCGATGGGCAGCCGCCACACCGCCCCCGGCAGAGGCGCCCGTCGGTACGCGTCGGGCCCGAGCAGCTGACGCAGCGTCTGGGCTGCGTAGAAGAGGCCCGCCTCGTCGGTCCCTTCGAGGAGTACGAGGCCGGGCGCGACGTGGAGCTCGTACGACTCGGGGCCGGTGTGCCGCGCGATCTCCGGGCGCAGCGCGAGGCGGATCACCGGGCGTCCGCCGTACGCGTCCCCCTGGGCTGGGGCCGGGAGCGCCCAGCCGGTGGCCGCGCCGAGCTCGCGGCGCAGCCACCGGGCCGCGCCTCTGACACCGGGTCCGGCGTGGAGCAGCGGGTCCGTGAGCTCGTACGTGCCGGCGTCGGCCGGGAATCGCGCGTACCGCGGCTGCGGGATCAACTCGGGCATGGGATCGGCTCCTCCACCGTTGCAACATGTGCAACGCACGTTTCACATGGCGCTTACGCGGCGACCCTAACCCGCCCCCGGGGCACGGAAAAGGCCCCCGGACGCAACCGTGCGCGCCGAGGGCCTTGGTCCCGCTCAGGGGGGCCGGACTACTTGTCCTTGCCGCCCTTGTCCTTGTCCCCGCCGGGGCCCATGGACTCGTAGATCTCCTTGCACATGGGGCAGACCGGGTACTTCTTCGGGTCCCGCCCCGGAACCCAGACCTTGCCGCAGAGCGCGACGACGGGGGTGCCCCCGAGCGCGCTCTCCATGATCTTGTCCTTCTGGACGTAGTGGGCGAAGCGCTCGTGGTCGCCGTCACCGTGGGACACCTGCGGCGTCGGCTCTACGAGGGTCCCCGTACCAGTCCCGCGATCGGGCTCAAGAGTGCTCATGGAGCAAGCGTACTGAACCCCGCCGGGGTCAGTTCAGCGACGGGTCGTCCGGATAGGTGGCCACCATCGCCAGCTCGCTGCGCTGGCGCCGCAGCACCGCGCGCCACAGCCGCTCCGGATCCGGGAAGGACACGTCACCGGGCTCGGAATCCACCACGTACCAGGCGCCGCCGCCCAGTTCCTCCTCCAGCTGGCCCGGGCCCCAGCCCGAGTAGCCGGCGAAGATGCGCAGGCCGCCGAGGGCCGCCGCGAGGAGCTCCGGCGGGGCCTCCAGGTCCACCAGGCCGATCGCCCCGTGCACCCGGCGCCACCCGAGCGGCCCCTCCTCCCCGGGGATGACGGCCAGCCCGAGCGCGGAGTCCAGCGCCACCGGGCCGCCCTGGAAGACCACCCCGGGGGCGCCGGCCAGCGGGGCCCAGGGCAGCAGGACGTCACCGACGCCCACCGGGGTGGGCCGGTTGAGGACGACGCCGAGCGAGCCCTGCTCGTCGTGGTCGAGCAGCAGCACGACCGCGCGGTCGAAATTCGGGTCCGCGAGGGCGGGGGTGGCCACGAGCAGCCGCCCTGTGAGGGAGGACACCTCGGTCATGCCGTCATGGTCTCGCACATTGGCCCGTGAGGGGGAGCGGACGCGGGGATCGGATCCCGCGCAGCTCAGGCGCGCGGCGGCAGCGCGGGGGGCGTTCGCCCGGCCGGCCGCGGACCCGGGCGGAAGGAGACGCTCCGCCACCTGGCGGGCACCCAGGGCGTTGTGGCGAATTCATGACAGTCCTACGGCCCCGTCAGCCATACAAACAAGGGGGTCGTGCCCCTTACCCTTTTGACTTGGCCCCCCGCCCACCCCTCTCCGGAACGCGAGATTCATGACCGGCATCAGTGACGATGTACTGCTTGTCCACGGCGGAACCCCGCTCGAGGGCGAGATCCGCGTCCGAGGCGCGAAGAACCTCGTACCGAAGGCCATGGTCGCGGCCCTGCTCGGCAGCGGGCCCAGCCGGCTGCGCAACGTTCCCGACATCCGTGACGTCCGGGTCGTGCGCGGGCTGCTGCAGCTGCACGGGGTGACCGTCCGCCCGGGCGACGAGCCGGGCGAGCTGGTCCTCGACCCCACCCACGTCGAGAGCGCCAACGTCGCCGACATCGACGCGCACGCGGGCTCCTCGCGCATCCCGATCCTGTTCTGCGGCCCCCTGCTGCACCGCCTCGGCCACGCCTTCATCCCGGGCCTGGGCGGCTGCGACATCGGCGGCCGGCCGATCGACTTCCACTTCGACGTGCTGCGCCAGTTCGGCGCGACCATCGAGAAGCGCGAAGGCGGCCAGTACCTGGAGGCCCCGCAGCGGCTGCGCGGCTGCAAGATCCGCCTGCCCTACCCCTCGGTCGGCTCGACCGAGCAGGTGCTGCTGACGGCCGTCCTGGCCGAGGGCGTCACCGAGCTCAGCAACGCCGCCGTCGAACCGGAGATCGAAGACCTCATCTGCGTCCTGCAGAAGATGGGCGCCATCATCTCCGTCAACACCGACCGGACCATCCGGATCACCGGTGTGGACAGTCTGAGCGGCTACAACCACAAGGCGCTCCCGGACCGCCTGGAGGCCGCCTCCTGGGCGTCCGCCGCCCTGGCGACCGGCGGAAACATCTACGTGCGCGGCGCGCAGCAGCGTTCGATGATGACCTTCCTCAACACCTTCCGCCGGGTCGGCGGTGCCTTCGAGATCGACGACGACGGCATCCGCTTCTGGCACCCGGGCGGCCCGCTCAACGCCATCGCTCTGGAGACGGACGTCCACCCCGGCTTCCAGACCGACTGGCAGCAGCCGCTGGTCGTCGCGCTGACCCAGGCGACCGGCCTCTCGATCGTCCACGAGACGGTCTACGAGTCCCGCCTCGGCTTCACCTCGGCGCTCAACCAGATGGGCGCACACATCCAGCTCTACCGGGAGTGCCTGGGCGGCAGCGCGTGCCGCTTCGGCCAGCGCAACTTCCTGCACTCGGCGGTCGTCTCGGGGCCCACCAAGCTCCAGGGCGCCGACCTGGTCATCCCCGACCTGCGCGGCGGGTTCTCGTACCTGATCGCGGCGCTCGCCGCCGAGGGCACCTCGCGGGTCCACGGCATCGACCTGATCAACCGCGGCTACGAGAACTTCATGGAGAAGCTCGTCGAGCTCGGCGCCAAGGTCGAGCTCCCGGGCGGCGACCTCGTCTGACCCCCGCCGATCCGCCGTCGGCCCCGGGCCGACGGCGGATCGGCACAGACCGACCCAGAACGCCCCCAGGGCCCCGTACAGGGCCTCTGGGGGCGTTCTGGCTCCCGGGGGCCACCCGGGCCCCGCAAGCGCCGAGAGGCGGCCACCCGGTGCCGGGTGGCCGCCTCTCGCGTACTACGTACTACTACTGCCGTCCCAAGGGCCTGTGCGGCCCTCGGCACAAGGGCGGACTACTTGCCCTTGGCGGCTTCCTTGAGCTTGGAGCCCGCGGAGACCTTCACGCTGTAGCCGGCCGGGATCTGGATGGGGTCGCCGGTCTGCGGGTTGCGCGCGGTGCGAGCGGCACGGTGGGTGCGCTCGAAGGTCAGGAAGCCGGGGATGGTGACCTTCTCGTCGCCCTTGGCGACAATCTCGCCGACGGTCTCGGCGAGCGCGGCCAGAACGGCGTCGGCGTCCTTGCGGGTCACCTCGGCGCGCTCGGACAGAGCGGCCACCAGCTCACTGCGGTTCATGTTGTACTCCCGTGTTCAACGTGCCTTAGAGGCGTGAGATCGAAGCCGATGCTGCCAGGGCCCTAGGACAGTCCCCGGACCCGGGTCTGACGTCAGACCCTCTCGCCCGGTTACGCATCCTGCCCCCACCAGCGGCGGGAAAGCCAATCCGGCACCCGCCGGGGTCACACGAAAAGCGCCACAGTCACGCCGCGGTGACGCTCCGTCCGCACCAGAAGGCGTCCGGAGGGTGTCCGGAGACGCGGACCGCGGGCCACGCGGGCATCCCCGCAACCCTAGAGGCGCCCCGGGGGGCCCGCATCCCGCGACGCGCCGGGGGATCAGACGGAGGTGGGGCCCGCCACGGCCGGCGTGGCGGCCTTGCGGACGGCGCCCGCGACCGCGCCCGCGACCTTGTCGTTGAAGACCGACGGGATGATGTAGTTCGCGTTCAGCTCGTCCTCGCCGACCACGTCGGCCAGGGCGGCCGCCGCTGCCAGCATCATGCCGGTGTCCACCGTGCGCGACTGGGCGTCCAGCAGGCCGCGGAACACGCCCGGGAAGACCAGGACGTTGTTGATCTGGTTCGGGAAGTCGGAGCGGCCGGTGGCCACGACGGCGGCGGTCTGGCGGGCCACGGCCGGGTCCACCTCGGGGTCCGGGTTCGCGAGCGCGAACACGATCGCGCCTTCGGCCATGGCGGCCACGTCGTCGCCGCTGAGCACGTTCGGGGCCGAGACGCCGATGAACACGTCGGCGCCGACCACGGCCTCCTTCAGGGTGCCCGTGTAGCCCTCGGGGTTGGTGTTGTCGGCGATCCAGCGCAGCGGGGAGTCCGCCGCCGCGTCGACGAGGTCGGGGCGGTCCGCGTGCACGACGCCGTGGATGTCGGCACTGACCGCGTTCTTGACGCCCGCCGCGAGGAGCAGCTTGAGGATCGCCGTGCCGGCCGCGCCGGCGCCCGACATGACGACCTTGACGTCGCCAACTGCCTTGCCCACCACGCGCAGCGCGTTGGTGAGGGCGGCGAGGACCACGATGGCGGTGCCGTGCTGGTCGTCGTGGAAGACGGGGATGTCGAGGGCCTCGCGCAGCCGGGCCTCGATCTCGAAGCAGCGGGGCGCGGAGATGTCCTCGAGGTTGATGCCCGCGAAGCCCGGCGCGATCGCCTTGACGACGGCGACGATCTCGTCGGGATCCTGGGTGTCCAGGCAGATCGGCCATGCGTCGATGCCCGCGAAGCGCTTGAAGAGGGCCGCCTTGCCCTCCATGACGGGCAGCGCGGCCATCGGGCCGATGTTGCCGAGGCCCAGCACGGCGCTGCCGTCCGTCACGACTGCGACGGAGTTGCGCTTGATGGTCAGGCGGCGGGCGTCCTCGGGGTTCTCGGCGATCGCCATGCACACGCGGGCCACGCCCGGGGTGTAGATCATCGAGAGGTCGTCGCGGTTGCGGATGGGGTGCTTGGACGCCATCTCGATCTTGCCGCCGAGGTGCATCAGGAAGGTTCGGTCGGAGACCTTGCCGAGGCTGACGCCCTCGATCCCGCGGAGCTTCTCGACGATCTCGTCGGCGTGCGCCGTGGACGTCGCGGCGATGGTGACGTCGATACGGAGCTTCTCGTGGCCGGATGCGGTCACGTCGAGGCCGGTGACCGAGCCACCGGAGGACTCCACGGCGGTGGTGAGCTGGGAGACCGCGGTTCCGCTCGCGGGCACTTCCAGGCGGACCGTCATCGAGTACGAGACGCTGGGCGCCGTTGCCATGGCCGTGTTCCTCTTCTGTCCCTGGTTTTTCTGTACACACGCAGGGCCCCGCGCCTCTTGCCTAGAACACGGCAGGTGTGGCAGGACCTGTTGTCCGATCGTCCCACCTACCAGCCGGTACGAGGTAACCAGCTACAAATTTCGGAAGAACTCTTCCACCATACGAGATAAGTGGGGCCCGCGGAATGGGTGGTCCATACAAAAAGGTCCGCGCCCCCCACCGGAGTGGGGAGCGCGGACCTGATGATTCCTACGTCTATGACACCGACCCGCCATGCTCGCCTCGCGGCAAGTGGTCGCTCTAAGCGACGAAGGTTGGGCCCGGGGGCTTGGATCGAGTCGGTGCCGTAACCCAGGCTAACAAAGGTTCGCCCGAAGTGATCCCCCTACCGGCGGCCGGTTTCGGCCGACCACGCCCTTGGCCGCCGACCATCCGGCCGTACCCCGCCGCACCAAGCCGTACGAAGCCCTGGGCGGGCCGGGAGACGGTGGTGAACCGCCCCCCGGCCCAGGGCTCCGCCCCGGCCTCCGGCTACGGCTGCAGCAGGGCGGCGACGCCCGCCGCGTCCGGGGTGTCGCGCGCGGTGGAGATCACCGTCAGTTGCTGCGTCGCACGGGTCAGGGCCACGTACAGCACGCGCAGGCCCGCCGGGGACTCGTCCGCGATCTCCGCCGGGGAGACGACCACCGTGGCGTCGTACTCCAGCCCCTTCGCCTCCAGGCTGCCGAGCGCGACCGCACGCTCCCCCAGGTCCGCGAGCCAGCCCGCGGCCTCCACGCGCCGGTCCATGGCCACGACCACGCCCACCGTGCCGTCCACCTGCTCCAGCAGCCTGCGGGTCTCCTCGCGGACCGTGTCCGCGAGATCGTCCGCCACCGCCGTGAAGCGCGGCTCCAGGCCCGTCGAGCGCACCGCCGTCGGCGGCTCCGTGCCCGGGGCCGCCAGCTTCAGCACCCGGGAGGCGACCTCGGCGACCTCGGCCGGGTTGCGGTAGTTCACCGTCAGGGTGAACCGCCGGCGCGGCCGCGATCCCAGCGCCTCGTCCCGCGCGGCCGCCGCCTCCTGCGGATCGGTCCACGAGGACTGCGCCGGGTCGCCGACCACCGTCCAGGTGCCCATCCGGCCCCGGCGGCCGACCATCCGCCACTGCATCGGCGTCAGGTCCTGCGCCTCGTCGACGATGACGTGCGCGTACTCGGTGCGCTCCGCCGCGAGCCGCTCGGCCCGCTCCCACTGGGTCTCCTCGCGGGTCGGCATCAGCTCCTCCAGCCCGCTCAGCTGGTCGAGCGGGTCCATCTGCCGCTTGCGCTTGGGCCGCGCGGGCGCGCCGACCAGCTGGTGGAGCTCGTCCAGCAGCGCCACGTCGTGCACCGACAGCGGACCCTTGCCGTCCGGGCCCACCCGGCGCAGGGAGCGCGCCATCTGCCGGGTCTCGCGCGGGTTCAGGTCGCGGCGCGACCAGCGGCCGAGCTTGCGCTCGTCGGCCATCGCGGCGAGCACCGCGCGCGGGGTCAGCTCCGGCCACCAGGCGTTCAGGAACTCGATGAACGCGTCCTCCGTCGAGATGTCCTCGTCGAAGGCGGAGCGCAGCTCGGCGGCGAGCTCCGGGTCGCTGTGCCGGCCGGCCCCGCCGGACTTGGAGTACAGCGCGTCCAGCAGGAGCTTGCGGGCGCGCGGGCGCAGCAGGTTGACCGGGGCGGTGCCGGACAGGACGTTCTGCCGGATCCGGTCGAGGTCGCCGGCCTCCAGCTCCTGGCGGCGCCCGAAGGCCACCACGCGCAGCCGGTCGGGGGCCTGCGCCCCGCCGGGGCCGCCGAGTTCGAGGGCGCCCCGCACGGCCTTGCGCAGCACCTTCAGCATCCGGGACGAGCCCTTGATCCTGGCCGTGGACGGGTCGTCGTACGTGGTGGCCTCGGCCCCGTCGACGAGCGAGCCGAGCGCGCGGATGGCGACCTGGCCCTCCTCGCCGAGGGAGGGCAGGACGCCCTCGGTGTACGCGACGAGGAGCGGGGTCGGGGAGACGATGAGGATGCCGCCGGAGTAGCGGCGCCGGTCCTGGTAGAGCAGGTAGGCGGCGCGGTGCAGGGCGACGGCGGTCTTGCCGGTGCCCGGTCCGCCCGCGACCTCGGCGACCGAGGCCGCGGGGGCCCGGATGACGAGGTCCTGCTCGGCCTGGATGGAGGACACGATGTCGCGCATCGAGTGCGTGCGGGCCCGGCCGAGGGCGGCCATCAGTGCGCCGTCCCCGATGACGGGCAGCTCGCGCCCGTCGAGGAAGGCGGTCACCTCGGGGCGCATCAGGTCGTCCTCGACGCCGAGCACCTTGCGGCCCTTGGAGCGGATGACGCGCCGGCGTACGACGCGGCCCGGCTCCTTGGGCGTGGAGCGGTAGAACGGCGCGGCCGCGGGGGCGCGCCAGTCGATGACGAGCGGCGCGTAGTCGGAGTCGAGGACTCCGATGCGGCCGATGTGGAGCGTCTCGGCGATGTCGGCCGTGAGATCGGCGCGGATCGCGTCCTCGGCGGGGGCGACGGAGGTGAAGGCGCCGTCCGGACCGCGCTCCCCGTCCTTGCCTTGGACCAGGTCGACCCGGCCGAAGAGGAAGTCCTCGAATTCGTTGTTGAGACGGTTGAGGTGGATTCCGGCCCGGAAGACCTGTGCATCCCGTTCGGCGAGCGCGCCGGGCGTGCCGACCTGGCCACGCTTGGCGGCGTCGTTCATCAGGAACTCCGCCTCGTGGATCTTCTCCTCAAGGCGTCGGTACACGTGATCGAGATGCGTCTGCTCGACCGCGATCTCCCGATCGCGGACGGAATCCGCCGTGCTGTCGACAGCGGCATTCTGCGCGGCCACCAAGGCCCCTTTCTGACGTGCATGGGCGACCGTCAACCGTACGCGAACGCGCCCGCGCGCGCACGCCCGTTCCGGGACGGGTCGCCGATCAAGACGAACATCACGTCGGCCGGGTGCCCGGTCGCCGCGCTAGCCGGGGCGGGATTCCAGGACGCGGCGGCGGTGGCGGGCCACGCGCTCGCGGTTCCCGCACAGCTCACTGGAGCACCAGCGGCGCCGGTGGCCGCGCGAGGAATCGAGGTAGAGGCGGGCGCACCCGTCGCCCGCGCAGGCCCGCAGCAGGGCGCGCTCCGAGGGATCGGTGAGCAGTTCGACGGCGTCGCGGGCCACGGCGGCGAGCAGTCCGGCGCATTCGACTCCGCCGCACAACTCCCGGACGAGGTGCCCTTCTTGGTCCTGTACGGCACACAGGCCCGGGGGTGGACCGGCGGCCGCCGCGTTGACCCGGGCCAGCGCGGGCGCCGGCGGCGCGGACCCGCCGAGCTCGGCGCGTACGAGGCTCTCGACATCGGCGCGGAGCATGCGGAAGGCCTGCGCCCAGTCGGCTCCCACCGGGGGCAGCGGCGTCCGGCCGGGCACCAGTCCGGCCCCCTCCAGCCACTGCCGCAGCTCGTCGCCGTCCCGGATCCCCTCGCCCCCCTCGGCGTACCTGCGGGGATCGAAGGTGGCCACCAGGTCCAGGCAGACCCGCCCGGATTCGAACCACATGCCCGTCACCGCCTCCCGCTCGGGGCGTGCCCCCAGAGTGCCCGTCCCCCGGCCCGGCGGCTAGTGCTGTGACCGGGAAGGTCCACCGGGTCGCGGCGCCCGGCACGGCACCTCGCCGCGTTGTCGGACCACGGCGGTACGTCCAGTACGAGCCGCGGCCCTCCGCCTTGCGAGGCACCGCACCGAACACCGCGACCCGGCAAACCTTCCCAGCCACAGCACTAGAGGGCA